>JALOQL010000056.1 GCA_025453415.1 Minisyncoccota bacterium | reverse complement strand
CCCGATATATGCCCATCCTTGTCCAATACTGGCACATAGGTGAACATCCGGTCGGCCATGACCTGCATCACCTCGCGCGCCGAGGCTTCCATCGTGGTCGAATATATCCGTGCCGGCTTGATGGCCACCGACAACGCCAGCGGCGGATTCAGGATCATATCCTTAAGCTCGCGGTATTTTTCCACCACCTCGGGATGCGGCTCGGCAATCACCTGCACCTTGCTACCGAAGGGATTGTGCACGATCGCGTTGCGCAGGCGCGCGAAAAGCTTGAGCTCCTCCTTGTGGCGGTTGATGACCTGGTCGCGCTCGCTCAACCGGTCGATGATGAACATGTGCGAGACCGTCTCGCCCATCCCGGAAGCTTTTCGCAGCCTGGCATCAAGTTCGTTAAATATTGCTATAAACTCCTCCGCTGCATCTTGTTCATTGTTTTTTTTCATAATTTATCAGTAAATATGAAAATTTCTGGTTTGCCAAACAGACCAAAACATCCAGCAAAAAGCGCAGAAAGTCATTAAACAGCCCGCTATCGCGTAATTTTTATATTTTGACGAGAGACCATATTTCCCTAATGGTATGCCCAAAATCATTCCCATTATAAAGAAATAGTAGAAAAACAACCCAAAACCAGTTTCTAAATAATTCCAAAACAAGCGGTCAAAAAGGCCGCTGGCTACGAATAGATTAAATATACCAAAAACCAGCGAGATGAAGGCGGCTGCGTCACGGCCTAAAAACTTCTCCACATTTATAAATTTCATATATTTTTTACCTTTTCCACATACTGGCAATACTCGCATTCCGAACCGGCGGCCGGCGGCGTATCGGAATCCAAACATTCCTTCATTTTTACCAGCGTGGGCTCAACCCATTCGTCGGTACCTTTATGGGACACCACCGTAACCTCAAACTCCAGTTTAGCGTCAAACGCCTCGCGGTCCTTGGTTGCGTTGGCAAACACGAAATACGCGATGTCATTGACCTTAAAATCCCGCGCGCGAAAAAGCCACTGGTAGAATTCGGCTTGGATTTTGTACCACCGCTTCCATTGGTCATCCAGGGAAATCTCATGAGTGGTGCTGGTGGCCTTGTAATCCACGATGTGGTACTCGCCCGCCGGATTTATCCAAAGGTCGTCGATGGCACCGAAAAGCTCGAAATTTGTCGCCTTATGGACTACGCGCACGCCCTTGAAGTTTTCCCGCCAGATCTCCAGGTCAGCGTGCTGGGCCGGCACCGCATCGATGCTGTAGGCATCCATCAGGGGATGGGACACGCCTTCGGCGCGCCGGATATCGAACTCCTTTTTGAGTAAATGATCCACGGCCACATTAAGCGTAAACGACGGCATGGATGGGGTTTTGATACCGAGGCGCGCGTCCAAATAAAAACATCGCGGACATTTCAGAAATTGGTCCACCTTGCTGCGGCTCAGCGCGAACGGAGTCTTGCTTCCCGGCTCGTAACTCCGCCTTCTCCACGTTGAATTCCTTGTGTAAACCGGCTTTGCGACCGGTGCCGCTTCCGACACGAATTCCACGTCACCGGTCCGAATCGCGATGTGATGCGCCTTTCCAAATTCAAGCCTCCCCTGGTTGGTGTCGCCCTTGGCCATAAATTTTCCCATTTTTTGATTATACCAACCCATTTAAAAAACAGGAATACCTCCGCTTCAAACTGTGTGTAATTTTTGCGATAGCAAAATTTACACACAGCTTTTACCCCCGTCGTCTTAAAGGTTTTTTGATATCCCGAAAGATTGTATAATGTATTAATCGATCAAAGCTATTGAAATATAAAAATTTTATGAATTTGAACTCCCGCTGGATAACCGGTATTTTTTTAGGTCTGATTATGCTCGTCACTATATTCACTCGGATATACAAACTCGATACGGTCCCGCCCGGCCTTTGGCCCGATGAGGCATTGAACGGCGTCCAGGCGATCTTCGAACCGTATCATCTTTTCTATCCGGAAAACAACGGCCGCGAAGGATTGATCATGGCTCTGGACGCGATTTCGTTCAAGTTCCTGGGGATTTCGATGTTTGCTTTCCGGCTGGTTCCCGCAATTTTGGGCATACTAACCGTATTGGGCGTTTTCTTTGTAGCTTACGAGCTGTTTCGTAAAAAAAATTTGGCCTTGCTGGCCGCGTTCTTTACTGCGACGTCGTTTTGGCATATAAATTTTTCGCGCATCAATTTCCGCGCCATCATGCTGCCGCTCATCCTTTGCTGGAGCTTTTACTTTCTGTTGATGGGTATGCGCAAAAAAAACTGGTGGCCGTTTGCGGCTTCGGGGATGGTTTTTGGTATCGGTTTCTACACTTACTCTTCGTTTAGATTGGCGCCGTTCATCCTTTTGGCCGTCATTGCCGTTTGGTGGCTCGCAAGCCGCAAGGAAAAAGCCCGAGGCAGGTTTTTCGGACAGGCATCCCTCATGCTTTTGGCCACTTTTTTCACGGCCTTGCCGATCGGATTGTATTTTCTAAACGGACGCATGGACGAATTCTATGGCCGACTGGGGCCGATTTCGGTCTTTTCCCTGTCCAGTCCCGTCAACGCCATCATCGACAGCACGTGGCGCCATCTGGTAATGTTCAACATTTACGGCGACCCCAACTGGCGCCATAATTTTGCCGGCGACCCGCAGCTTTTCTTGCCGGTAGGGATTATGTTTTTAATCGGAATTTATCTTCTGTTCAAAAACGGTATCGGTTTTTTAAAAACCCGCGATTGGCGCGGCCTGGCTCCCTACGCGACGTTATCGGCCTGGTTTGGCGTAATGCTTCTGCCCGGGATCCTGACCTACGAGGGGTTGCCCCATGCTTTGCGCGTCATCGGCACGATCCCCGCCTGCTACATTCTGGCGGCTCTGGGCGGAGTTTTCGCCTACGATCGGCTAAAAACCAAAATCGAAGACAAAAACGTGCTCGCGGTGACCGTGGTCGCGTTCCTATTATTTGCCGGAATCGCCCCGGTTTACCGTTACTTCGGGCAGTGGGCGCAAAGCCCGCGGACGATCGAATCATTTTCGTCCGATCTGGTGGCGGTGGGAAATTATCTGAAAGCCAACGCCGGGGGTTACGATAAATACGTGGTCATGTACGGCGGCGACCTGCCGGCAAAAACGATCCAGTTCGTCTCGCTGACCGCGCCGGGCAACGAAAACACACAATATATTTGGCCCGGCAGCGTCAGAGATATTGCCACGAATAATCCAGCTTACGTTATTTTTATGAACCGCGATCAGGAAGCTTTTGATATCCTCAAAAATAAATACCCGGACGGCGATTTGAAAATCGAACCTAAAACCGGGGTTTGGGTTTATTACTTCAACCAATAACCTAAAACCCAAAACCATTTACTGAAGAATCATGAAAAAAACAGCTGCAAATTTTATTGCCGCAATTCTTATATTGATAATGGCGGCGCTGGCATTAGCCAGCATTAAGGATGATACTTTGACTTTCGACGAGGTTGCCCATATCGGCGCCGGGTACACCTATTGGCACAACCGGGACTACCGCCTCAATCCCGAACACCCGCCGCTGGTCAAGGATTTGGCCGGCCTGCCGTTGCAATTCCTCGGTCTTAATTTTCCGGAAACGCGCTTCTGGACCGGGGCGGCACCGTTTCCCTGGTGGACGCAATTCGATTTCGGCGACCAGCTTCTTTACCACGCCGGCAACGACCCGGACCGGATAATGTTTTTTAGCCGCATCGGCCCGATTCTGTTGATGCTTGCATTCGGCGCGTTTTTGTTTTTTTGGACGCGAAAACTTCTGGGCAACGGCTGGGCGCTTTTCTTGCTGGTGATGTTCGTTTTCTGTCCCAATTTCATGGCCCATGGCCGCCTGGTTACCACGGACGTGGGCGCAAGCTTTGGCGCGATTTTTGCCACCTTTTTTTGGATAAATTTCCTAAAAATACCCGACTGGAAAAATACCCTGGCCGCCGGCGCGGCTTTCGGCCTGGCGATGCTGATCAAGTTTTCGCTGATATTGCTGGTGCCGTTTTTTATCGTAATCACCGCCGCGTATGCTCTTCTCGGCAAAGATAGAATCAAATCGCTTTTGAATTATTGTTGGCGGGCAGCGGTCGCGGCAATATTCGGCGCGGTCTTTGTCATCGGACCGGTCTACGCGCTCCACATCGCCCAATACCCCGCCGATAAGCAACTTTCCGACACAAAGGAGGTGCTGGCCACCACCAGCTTGCCGCAATGGATGCAAAACATCAATATTTCCATGGCGCAGCAGCCGCTGCTGCGGCCCTGGGCGCAATATCTGCTCGGACTTGAAATGGCCACCAACCGCACCGGCACCGGCAATACCACCTATTTCGATGGCGCGGTCTCGGCCAAGGGCCGGTTGGACTATTTCCCGACGCTTTACCTGGTAAAAATACCGCTGGCGTTCCACATTTTGACCCTGATCGCCCTGGTATGCCTGGCGATACGTCTCTTCAAAAACAAATTCTGGCAAAACACCCTGCCGCGGTTGCGAAAGACCCTTCGGAACAATTTCGAATTTTTCGCCTTGGCGGTATTTGTCGCGATATATTGGGCCGCCAGCCTCCTGGGAAGCTTAAACATCGGCCTGCGCCACATATTGCCGACGTTTGCGCCGACGTTCATCCTGGTCGTGGCCGGACTGGCCGCGTGCTGGCGCGCCATACAAAACAAAAAATTGAGATCCGGGTTCATCGGCGCAGTGGCATTCCTGATGGGCTGGTTTGTCGCCTCGTCGCTATCGATTTTCCCGCATTATCTGACGTATTACAATGAAATTGCCGACGGACCGGATAATGGCTATAAGATCGCGGTCGATTCCAACCTTGACTGGGGCCAGGATCTGAAAAGGCTCGCCGACTTTATTGAAACCCATAATGGAATCGTATCCAGCTCCTTACGACTCGAACTTCCTAAAACAACGAAAGAATATGCGGCACTAATGAACGACAACGAAGCGATAGATAGAATATATTTGGATTATTTCGGCGGCGGGGATCCTGAATATTATCTTGGCGACAAATACGTCAAATGGACAAGCGACATGAATCATTCGCAAATTCCCGGCGGCAGCTATTTGGCGATATCGGCCAACCAAATGATGGGCCAGCGCGCCAAGGCGATCAACGGCTACGACCAGCCCACCGACAAGTACGACTGGTTGGTGGACGAACAATTGGTCGCCAAGATCGGGTACTCGATATTCATTTACCGGATCGAATAATACGGCAAAAACGGCCCCGCCAAAGCGGGGCCGTTTTTAATTATAAAATAGATAATTTATTGGTTAATATCCTCATTTGAACTTTCCGGCGTATTTTTTGCCTTCAAATAGACACGCGTAAAACGGATATCCAGGTATTCCAGGTCCTTGCGCTTGGCTTTGAATGATTCATCGCTGATGACCGCGGCAAGCTTGGTCATTTGGTTGGCAATATCCTTGGTAGGATCGAAATAAATATACCAACCCTCCGAGGTGCGCATATTTACCCGCTCGGGCGTGGCCACTTGCGCGCTGTCGACAACGGTCTGCGCCAATTCCTGTATCTGGACTTTCATTTTGAGGATATTGTCCAGCAATTCTTTTTTGATCGCGGTATCGCCAGCCTTGACCCCATCGGCTTTACCCGTACCGATCTCCAGCAGGTCAGTTGTCGTTGCCGCCTCCTCGAAAGCAATGCCGTCGTTGTCGACCAGGAAGCTTTTCTGGCCGGTTGCAAGCCTTGCCACGCCCCGCCGCTCTTCGATGGACGCGTAGATCTTGGACGGGAATTGGCGTTCGATCTTGATGTCCTGTATTTGCGGAAATTTGGCCATCAGTTCCTTTTTCGTTTTGTCCAAATTTAGAAGCAAAATACTTTTCGAATCAAAGAAAGCTATCTTCTTTTGAGCCTCGCCGGCAATAAAGCTGACGCAATCCCGGCGGTCCACTTTCTCGGTGCCCGATATCGCGATCTCCTTTATCTCCAGCGCCGGCGAGAAACAAACCAGCCACACTGTGCCGCCGATCGCGGTCATAAAGAACGCCGTCCTCCAAAAAGCCGCCTGAGCCAGGATCGACTTCTTTTTCTTCGCCCGATGTGGTTTTTTGTATGTCCGGCGAGTCATTAAATTATCTAAAAACCTTAAACCAATAACCTTTATCCATCAACCAATAATCCGATTTCCAATTTTCCCATTTAGAGATTGGTTAATGGTTATTGGCTAGGAGTTATTTTCACAAACCTCGTTTTAAACTACGCAGCTTCTCGAAGAAATATACAACCTGGTATTTCCAGCACAACGGCAAGTCCTGCGTTTTAACGTATTCATATGCCTTGCCGCCAAAACCCATCTTGAACAGCGTTGGACCGGCCCAGGGATGCTTGGGAAACGCCTTGGGATCGGTATAGCCCCAGAAATCGTATGTTTTGCAGCCGCGCCGTTTGGCCTCTCGGATCGCTTCCCACTGGAGCAGGTACGGGATGGAATATTTCGCGAATTTCACCCTTGACGCCGCCTGATGGTAAAACCCAATCCCGCACCAAAATACCACCAGTGACGCCGCGGCCGGTTGGCCTTGGTGGCGTCCAACAAACCACCTCGCCCTTCCGTTTTTATTAAAAATATCGAACTCCCGCTTAATATAATCCTTGCGAAACGCCACAAACTTCTGGCGCTGGGCTACTTCCTCGTTCAGCTGGCCGTAGGTTTCGATCAATCCTGGATCCGCGCTGTTTTCGATCGTAATATCGGGATTTTTCTGCGCCTGGCGAATGAGATAGCGCGTGGTCTTGCGCATCGCCTTGAGCAGGTCCTCCTCGCCGGGCGTTATGTCCAGCTCCCAGGTAGCCTCGTAGGCATTGGCGTGCATCGGAGCCCGGTTGAATCCCAGCTCGGCAAACATTTTTTCGTTC
>JALOQL010000055.1 GCA_025453415.1 Minisyncoccota bacterium | reverse complement strand
GAGACTTTGGAGGCGATCCGCAAGTACAAGGCGGAGAAGACCTTCAATTTCCTGTCGACCGGCGGCGGGGCAATGCTCGAATACCTGGCGGGAAACGTTTTGCCGGGTTTGGCGGCGCTCGACATCGTCCCGAAACCCGACAAGAAGGGCGGGCCGGATATTCCGGTGCCGCTTCCGCGGAAATAGGGACATCAACCGAATAAAATATACCGATGGAAAATGGAAAAATAAAAAATTTGGCCGAGGCGGCGCAGAGGATAAAAAATGCGGCGAGGAACGGCGAGCGGTCGATCATTTACGGCGATACCGATTTGGACGGCGTGGCGGCGGCGATCATGGCCGGCGAGATCGTGAAGAACGCCGGCGGCAAGGTGGCCGCCTATTATTTTCCCAATCGGGAAAAGGAGGGTTATGGCATCACCAAGGAAGCGCTTAAAAAGCTGGAGCCGCATGCGCCGGCGCTGCTGATCGCGGTCGATTTGGGCATCGGCAATTTCGAAGAGGTCAAGTTGGCGCGGGCGGCCGGATTTTCGACGCTTATCGTCGACCATCACGAGATACTCGACGGCTTGCCCCAGGCCGATATCGTGGTCGATCCCAAACAGCCGGGCGATTCGTCGCCGTTCAAATTCTTTGCGGCGGCCGGCCTGGTGTTCAAGCTGGCCGAAGAAACCTTCGGTAACGATTTTTACGGCAATTTTCGGCAAAGTTTCGCCGAGCTTGCCGCGCTGGCGACGCTGGCCGACATGATGCCGCGCGAGGCCGAGAATACCGAGATCATCGAGGAGGGGTTGGCGACCATCAGGCGGTCGTTTCGGCCCGGTTTGCGGGCGTTTTTCGACACCGATGCGTTCTTCGAGAACGACGCGCGTAATTTCAACGAGCGCATCGCCAAGATAATTACGGTGCTCAATGTCCGCGATTTCCGCGCGGGGGTGCCGGCGGCGTTCAAACTGCTGACCACGGATTCGATGGATGCCGCCAAGGTCATGATCCGGGAATTCCTGGAAATAAACAAAAAAAGGCGGGAAAACATCGACCGGGTGACGGCCCAGATCGAATCGCTTTTTCGCGACAAGGGCGAGCCGATAATTTTCGAAGGCAATCCCGAATGGGATTCCAGCCTTATGGGCACCATCGCGTCGATTCTGAACATCAAATACGGAAAGCCGGTTTTTATCTACAAGATCCTGGACGGCGAAAGCCAGGGCACGGTGCGGTCGACTGACGAAGTCGACAGCGTGGCGCTGATGAAAAAATGCAAAGACCTGCTCGTGACTTTCGGCGGCCACCCCAAAGCTTCGGGTTTCCGCGTCAAAAACGAAAACCTGGAAAAGTTCAAGATATGCCTCGTTGATGGTTTGAATAAAGGCGCGAAATAAAATCATTTTATTATAAACCGATATTTTAACTAAATAAAAATGAAACTGCTCAATTTTTTGAATCTTTCGATCAATGTTTTGTTGGTTGCGGCGGGTTTCTTTATGATGGTGGTGCCTGCCTATAATTTCTTCTCATATGTCGACAGGGAATTCGGTTCGGATGACGCGATCAGAGGTTGGTCGGTTCCGGTCAGGGGAGCGATAAACAGTTTTTTCATAAAAGATCAGCGCTTTGACGGGATGATAGTGCCCGATGTGGATGCGAACGATCCCGAAAGAATATCACTGCCCGCACAAGTTACGCCCGAAGCGGCGGCAAAATTCATGATGGCGCAGGCACAAGTCAATTCTTATGTGGCCGAGGCCAAGATTGGCATGACTTTCAGCTTTTGGATCGTGGTAATTTTGGGTGCGATTGGATTGATTTCCGTGTTGGTCGGATTAAGCCTGTTGTTGATGCAGCGTAAGTTGGATAGACTGTTGGATTCGAAGAATAAATAAATGCATTAACATCTTTGCCGTAATCTTGACAAAGATGGATTTTAGCTGTTAAAATATACGGGTCGGACGGAAAACCCAAGCCGGCAAAGCAACCGCCCTTAAGGTTAAAATATTAGGGGAGGAAAGTCCGAACTTTCATTTTGCCGCAAGGCAATCTAATCTGTAGAGGGTAATTCCCTCCGGCCGCAAGGCTCGAGGTGCGAACAGAAACGTCCTGAACTGAAAAGCGAGGGACTCCCGGACCGCAAGGCGAGGGATGAGGCCTATGGTAACATAGGAATGAAACGGCTAAATCCTTACTGGATGCAAGAACGAGCGGAATTTTTCGAATATATGGGAAAATTCCGTAAAAAGTAGTTCGCTTGAGGCCGTAAAGCAATTTACGGCCCAGATAAATGGTTGCTCGATCCCGCCAAATCCGGCGGGACGGACAGAATTCGGCTTATTGCCGGCTTGGGTTTTCTGTCGGTATTGCGAAATTTGCGTGTGCCATTGGCGCGAATTCGGTGAGGATTGACCTCCCAAAAGCTGAGGTCAAACCTCCCAAATTCGCTACTTGTATTTATCATGTCCCATAACGTTTTTCACGCGGGGTTGCTGAATATCGAGAGCCGGGGAGTGACCTTGTCGGCCGCGATACTGGCGGTTTCCGCGATCGCCAGCCGCCTGCTGGGCGTGTGGCGCGATTGGCTGCTGGCCCAGCATTTTGGCGCCAGCGCCGATCTGGACGTTTATTTCGCGGCGTTCCGGATTCCGGATTTCATTTACAACCTGCTGGTTTTTGGCGGGATCACGGTGGCATTTTTGCCGCTGTTTTCGGATTATTACGCTAAAAACCGGGAAGAGGCCTGGCGGTTTGCCAATAACACGATGAACGTGTTTGCGGTGTTTTTAGTGTTGGTGTGCGGTCTGCTGTTCATTTTTACGCCGCAGCTGGTGGCGATGATTGCGCCGGGATTTACCCCCGAGCAGCTGGCCAAAACCGCGTTTTTGAGTCGTCTGATGTTTATTAGTCCGATAATCTTTGGCATCGCGTCGGTTTTTTCGGGGATCTTGCAATATTTCCGGCGTTTTCTGGCCTATAGCCTGGCGGCGCTATTTTACAACGCGGGTATTATTGCGGGAATAATTTTCCTGGCGCCGTCCCTGGGGGTCACCGGGGTGGGTATTGGCGTGATTTTTGGCGCGTTGCTTTACTTGCTGGTGCAGGTGGCGCCGGCGTTGCGTTGCGGGTTCCGCTACAAGCCGGTTTTTAGCTTCAAAGAGGAATCGCTGGCCAAGGTATTCGGATTGATGCTTCCCCGGACGCTGGGGATCGCGGCCAACCAGATAAATCTCATCGCGCCCACTATCATCGCTTCGGCGCTGCCGGCCGGGTCGATCACGGTTTTTAACCTTTCGAACAATATCTACGCTTTACCGGTTGGCGTTATCGGCGTGTCGTATGCGACCGCGGCTTTCGCCGCATTTTCCAGACTGCATGCCGAAAATAAAACCACGGCGCTCGCCGAGAAATTCTCGGCTTCTTATCGGCAGATCGGTTATTTGACCGTGCCTGCGGTAATCTTGCTTTTTATGCTGCGCCAGCCGATAGTGGATGTTTTGTACTATCACGGGCAGTTTTCGCTTGAAGCGTCGCATCTTACGGCCGCATCCTTGGGATTGTTTTGTTTGGGGATATATTTCGCGGCGATGATGCCGCTTATTTTCCGCTTGTTTTTTTCCATGCAGGACACGGCCACGCCCACGATAACGACCGTGGTCTCGGTGCTGGTCAATATAATTTTAAACTATTGGCTGGTGGCCATTCTGGCCGGGGGTGAGTTGGCACATGCGGTGCGCGGCATATTTGGCCTGAGCGATGTTACCGATATCGGGGTCCTGGGTTTGGCCCTGGCTTACGGCCTGGCCAATGCCTTCCAGTTCGCGATGCTCGTGTTGCTGCTTTATCGCAAGGACGCGGCGTTGGTGCGGACCGCGGAAATCATCGGGTCTTTGGCGAAAACCATTTTTGCTGGCATTTTTATGGCGGTTGCGGTATATTTGGTGAGTGCTGTTATGTTCGTTGACGGGATACCACAGAAACTGGCTGCCATCGCGGCCGTTTCGGCCGCGGGTGCGGCGGTCTACGGACTGGTGACGCTTTTGATGGGATCGCCGGAAGCGATGGCGGTAAAACAGGCAATTGCAAACAAATGGAATCGGATCAATCGAAATTAAGGAATTTTGTCATCATTAGCCATGTAGACCATGGCAAGTCGACGTTAGCCGACCGTTTTTTGGAATTGACGGGTACGGTAAAAAAAGACAAATTGGAGGCCCAGCATCTGGATATGATGGACTTGGAAAAAGAGCGGGGGATCACCATCAAGATGCAGCCGGTGCGCATGGAATACAAGGGATATGTTATGAATTTGATCGATACTCCCGGCCATGTCGATTTCGGCTACGAAGTAAGCCGCAGCCTGGAAGCGGTGGAGGGCGCGATCCTTCTGGTTGACGTGGCGCAGGGGATACAGGCGCAGACGTTGGCCAATCTCGATCTGGCGCGCAAACAGAACTTGGTGATCATCCCGGCGATAAACAAGATCGACCTGCCCTATGCCAAGGTCGATGAGGCGAAAGCCGACCTGGCCGCCCTTTTGGGATTGAAGCCCGAAGATATTTTCTCGGTTTCCGCGCGGAGCGGGCTTAACGTGGAGCAATTGTTGGACGAGGTGATCAAAAAGGTTCCCGCGCCCCAAGGCCGCCCGGATAATCCGCTGCGCGCGCTGGTTTTCGATTCGAAATACGACCTTTACCAGGGGGTCATCGCCTACGTGCGCATGATCGACGGCAAGGTGGCTTTCAACGATAAATTATATTTGATACAGAACAAAGTTGAAGGTATCGTCAAGGAAACCGGATATTTTAAGCCGCAAATGGAAAAATCCGCGGGGCTTACTTGCGGCGAGATCGGTTATGTCGCCACGGGAGTCAAAGACCCGGAAAAGGTGAGGGTGGGCGAGACGATTACGCAGGCATGGGCGTATAACGAAAAAACAAAGACTTTTTTGGTGCAGGCGCTGCCCGGCTATGACGAACCCAAGCCGATGATTTTCGCTTCGGTATATCCGGCGAATGCCGACGACTTCGATGATTTGAAGGTGGCGCTCACGAAATTGAAATTGAGCGATCCGTCGTTCGTTTTTGAGCCGGAGATGAAGGAATTTTTGGGCCGGGGCTATCGCTGCGGATTTTTGGGCACGCTGCACGCCGAGATCGTGTGCGAACGCCTCTTCCGCGAGTTTGACCTTGACCTGATAATTTCGTCGCCGTCGGTGGTTTATAAAATAACCGACAACCGGGACCGAGAACTCACAATCTATACCACTAGTGACTGGCCCGACCCGTCGACAATAAAAGACAAATTCGAACCTTGGGTAAAGCTGGAAATCGTCACCCCGATCGATTATCTGGGGCCGATATCGGATATGACCAAGGAATACAGCGCGATCTATATCGGCACCGACTTTGTCGGCAACGAAAAAATGCTTTTGAGCTACGAGATCCCGATGCGCAAGATCGTCAGCGGCTTTTATGACAGCCTCAAGAGCGTCAGCCAGGGTTACGCGTCGATGAACTATGAATTGACCGGATACCGGCCGGCAAACCTGGTCAAATTGGAAATCCTGATCAACGGTGAAAAGGAAGAGGCGTTCGCCAAGATCGTACCCGAAGAAGAAGCGATGGCCGAGGGCCGCCGGATCGCCACCAAACTCAAGGAAAAACTCCCCACGCAGATGTTCGCGTTGCCGATCCAGGCGGTTTTGGGCGGCAAAGTGGTGGCGCGCGAGACTTTGGGCGCCCAGCGCCGCGACGTCACCGCCCCTTTATACGGCGGTGACGTGACGCGCAAGAACAAACTGCTCAAAAAGCAGAAGGAAGGCAAGAAAAAGCTTCAGGCGCGCGGACAAGTGCATATACCGCCCAAAGTGTTCATGGATATGTTTAAGACAAATTAAAGGAGCACTCGGGTTTTGGCTGCCGTATCTTCGAGCTTTACCCGGCATCCGCCGCAATCGCCAAAGTTTCCCGGACAAAAACGGCACGCAAAGCGTGCCGTTTTTTTGTTTGGAAATGCGGATTAAATCAGAATCCGACCGCGACCAAGGAGAGAGCCGTGCTTAAGGCGATGAAAACAACCAGGACTTTCCAGATCTTTCGGATGGTTTTCTTTTGCATGATGTCTTTGATTTGATGTATTATTAGATATCGGACGTTTTCTTTATCGGATATTTTTGTGTTTTCGTCAAGCCTAAAAGTTTAAAACGTAAAGCGAAAAGTGTAAAGTTGAAATGCCGGTCCGCATTCTTGCTTTACGCTTTACGCTTTTAGCTTTAAACTGACTTTTGTGGCAATAAAAATTCCCCGCCTAAAAAAGAAAAATACCTGGAGAAGCAAGCTGGTTTCGGCGGCGCTGGGCCTGGCGGCGCTGGCGATAATCGCTTTTTTGGCGGTTTGCAACTGGCGCATCTACAACAACCGCCACGAGATGGAGGCGCAGATAGAAAAGCTTCAGGAACAGGTCCAGGTATTGGAAGAGCGCCGCGCCACGCTCCAGGCGGGCTTGAACGCCGCCCAGGGCGACAGTTTCCAGGAGGAGAAGATGCGCGAACAGGGCTATAAGAGGCCGGGAGAGGAGGTGATCGCGGTCTTGCAGGATAGCCAGGCGAATGCTACAAAGCAAGAAGGGCAAAACGGGGATAATTTCTGGCTGAATCTCTGGGAAAACATCAAAGGCCTGAAACCATAGGATCACTGAATCACTGAATCACTGAATCACGAATTTACTATTAACTATAAGCTATTAACTATAAACTATCCCGCCGCAGGCGGGATCCGCGGGTGTCGTATAACGGCTATTATGCAACCTTCCCAAGGTTGAAACGAGGGTCCGACTCCCTTCACCCGCTCCACAATTATCCCTGAGTAAGATAACATAATAAAACAAAATGCCTTGGGAAGCTGTTATAAGAGAAGATTATTATCAAGGAAGTGATAGATCATTTATTTCTATTGCAAGAGATCACATTTCGTTTAATTCTATGTTTGTAAAATTGGCTGGAATAGATA
>JALOQL010000054.1 GCA_025453415.1 Minisyncoccota bacterium | reverse complement strand
GGGCGAAAACCTCGTTGCCGCCCTCGACGGCAAATATAAAAGTTTTTACAATGAGATCAAAGCAACCATATGAAAATCGTTAAAAAAGGCGAGACCGTCCGGTACGAGCACGGCAAAACCTGCGTCGCCCTCGAATATCCGATAAACGACAAGGATATCAATGTCGCGGTCATCGAGCTGGACGGCCGTTATCCGGAAAAGGGCCAGGCCTGCAATGCCGTTTCCAAGGAACTGGCCTTTGTGGTGAAAGGTTCCGGCAAAGTGGTCATTAACGGCCGGGAGATCGCGGTGACCGAAGGCGATCTAACCTTCATCGATCCCGGGGAAAAATTCTATTGGGAAGGCAAAATGACCCTGGTGATGCCCTGCACGCCCGCCTGGACCTCGGAACAATACAAGATTGCCGAGTAATATCGATCGCCCCGCCATATGGCGGGGTTTTTACTTGCTCCTTGGATCCCGCCGATTGTCCGATGCATGGCAATCTGATACGATAAGCCTGATAAGCAAACCCGCTTTGAAAAAACTCCTCAAACAATATTTCGGGTACGACGAGTTCCGCCCCTTGCAGGAAGAGATCGTCAACCACATCGTTGCGGGAAACGATTGTTTTGTTTTAATGCCCACGGGCGGCGGCAAATCGCTTTGCTACCAGCTGCCGGCGCTAAAACTCGACGGGATGGCCCTGGTGATCTCGCCGCTGATCGCCCTGATGAAAGACCAGGTTGACGCCCTTCGAACCTGCGGAATAAACGCGGAATTCATCAACTCCAGCCTGAAACCGAAACAGATCGAGGAAATTTTCGACCGGATCCGGGAGAATAGGGTAAAAATCCTGTACGTGGCGCCGGAACGGTTCGTTTTGGACAGTTTCCGGGAATTTTTGAAAACGGCGCCGATAAGCCTGATCGCGGTGGACGAAGCCCACTGTGTTTCCGAATGGGGGCATGATTTCCGGCCGGATTACCGCCACTTGAGCCTGCTTAAGGAACTTTTCCCGGCGATCCCGCTGGTCGCGTTGACCGCCACGGCCACCGAAAGGGTGCGCGAAGATATTATCAGCCAGCTTAAATTGGAAAAGGCGCGGATTTTCGTTTCCAGCTTCAACCGGGAAAACCTGCACGTCCGGGTAGTCGAAAAAAAGCTGGCGTTTCCCAAGCTGGTCGATATTCTGCAAAAATTCCGCGCCGAGCCGGTGATAATCTATTGTTTTTCGCGCAAGGATACCGAAACGATCGCACGCGACCTGCGGGCGCGCAAATTCAAGGCCCGCGCCTACCACGCGGGACTTAACGCGGCCGAGCGCAGCCGCACCCAGGAGCTTTTCATAAAAGACGAAATCAATATCATCGTCGCCACCATCGCGTTCGGCATGGGAATCGACAAGCCGGACGTGCGGCTGGTCGTTCATTACACTTATCCCAAAACCCTGGAAGGCTATTACCAGGAAATCGGCCGCGCGGGCCGAGACGGCCTGCCCAGCGAGTGCGTCCTGTTCTACACCTATGCCGATACCCGAAAGCACGAATTTTTCATCGAGCAGATCGAGGACTGCGAAGCGCGGGAACGGGCGCGGGAAAAACTGCGCGAAGTGATGACTTACGCCGAATTGAAATGCTGCCGCAAAAAATATCTGCTCCGGTATTTCGGGGAAGAACTGAAAACCGACAATTGCGGCGGTTGCGACATTTGCGGGAATAAATCCGTAAGCGACCGGCGGCCCGGTATTGCCGCGGCCGAGCCGGAAACCGCCGAAACATATTTCGACGCGACCACCGTATCCAAAAAAATCCTTTCGGCCGTGGTGCGGCTGGAAAACCGCTTTGGCCGGCAATACGTGGTTGACGTCCTTTTGGGCAAAAAGCTCGCCAAGATCCTGGAAAACCGCCACGACCGGCTTTCGGTTTACGGAATCGTCGTCGACCTTCCCGAAGACCGGCTGCGCTCAATCGTGGACCAGCTGGTCGAAGCGGGCCACCTCGCCAAAAGCGAAGGAATGTACCCGGTGCTGTCGATCACCAAGAAGGGCGTTGTTTTCCTGATGGGCAGCGACCTTCTCGAATTGCCGAAGTCGCAAGACCAACCAAGCCGGCGGGAAACGGATTCGGCGCCCGGCTATAACCAGGAACTGTACGAAAAGCTGAAAATTTTACGCAAAAAGCTGGCCGACAAAAAAGGCGTGCCGCCGTTCGTAATCTTTGGCAACGCCACCCTCCAGGAAATGGCGCGATATATGCCGGCCGATGAAAACGCGCTTCTGCGCATTACCGGCGTGGGCGCCATTAAACTGCAGCGCTTTGGCAAGGTATTTTTAGCCGCGATCAACGGCTTTGTAAAGCAGAGCAACGCCAAAAAATTAACTTGACATCCCGCCAAAATCATATTATTGATTTATCGGCACCTTAAAAAATGCATTGGCAGCGCCGCGGACGTTTTTTTTAAATTTCCGGGGCGCTGCCAAAAGCGGCAACACAGGGTAATTTGCGGAGGGTTGAATAAGAATGTATGCATCGCTATTTCTGCACGAAAACAGCGTCAGTTCAAATGTCTTAAATTTGGCAGAGGAACATGGTTGTTTCCCTCGACGGGTCGCCAATGGGACGATCGTTGAGCTCAAGGAAATGGAACCGCTGGACATCGTTTTTGGGAACGAAAATGTTCTGCCCGGCGTGAAAGTAATAGATTTTGAAACGCCTGAGTTCCTGGCAAGGATCGGCCGGGCGAGATTAGTCAATTTCGAGGCCGGTGGCGGAATATTGCATGAAGACGGAACGATGTTCAGAGGATCGGCCCAAGTCGTAACCGATGCCAATGGCCGGGTACTAAGACCGTTCTATCAGCCAAAGAACCGCAGGCCCGGGCAAACACATGCGCATTTCTTTGCCGCCGAAGGACAACCGCCAATGGTTCTGGTACGCTCGGATTGGAGCCGACATTACCATAAATTAGAATTCAAATTGGTTACCATCGGCCGAAGCAAAGAATTCGTTCGTGTCTCAATCAAGCAGCTTTATGAATGCGACTGGCAGCTCGACTTAAGCGATGGCTACGTCATTGAATTGCCGGACGATTATTCCTGCTACGAAAAAGCCGCGATCGCCGCGATCGAAAAGTCTATGTGCCCCGGATGTACCGGTACCCACTTCCCGCATCAGCCCCACTCCCGGGCCGCGGCATAATTTTTTGGGAGTTTTCTTTTACGCATTAATATTGACATTGGCTTCGACACGTGTCATAAACATATCAACCATCGTAAGAGGAGAGTGGTAACACGGATAAAAGACTGATTGCTTTTCTTTTATTCCTTTTGTTTTCGATATTAGGGCCGTTTGTTGCGATTCACTTGGCTGATTGGACCAACGCGTGGAACACCGTCACGATCCAACAGGCCCCCAACGGCCAGCGCCAGGTAACTGTCGGCATGATTGAAACTTTCGTTTTGGAACCGGAGGACAAAGTTTTCCAAAACGGAAGCGGGGTGGTCGTCTGCCGGACGAGCCAAAACATGCCCTGCTATCTGTACAAGGGGAAGAAAGCTTTCTGGGCGTAAGTGGAATATCCACTTATTGCCTTTGATTTTTTATTGGGCGGTTTTTCATTGAAAAGCGGCGGCAAAAGCGGTAGATTCAAAACATAGAAAAATCCATGAACCTCAAAAAGACTTTCTATGTTTTATGCACGATGGTATTGTGTCTTCTGCTGGCATCCATCGCGCATGGCTTGATCGAAAACTGGTACATCGATAGCTTTTTGGCCCAAGGCACTGCGCCGGTCGCCGGCGCATTCGGATACAAGTGCTTTCTGCCTTGGCCAATCACGGTATTTTTGCCGCTCGCGGCAATCATCGGCGGATATTTTTTGGGCCAATCCTGGTGGAAAATAATATACGTCGAGCGCCGTTTTGCCAAACGCCGGTTCGATTTATTCAAGCTCAAGCACTAGCACAAAGCCGCTTTAGCGGCGTGTTTTCCGGGAAAATTGAATGATTTACCGATTATCCGTATAATTTAAGAAAATTATGGATAAATACATCCTGATATTCATTTTAACGATGATCGCGGCAGTTTTGTTTTTTTTCAACCGGTTCAATCAAAATCCCTCGGGAATTGACGCAATCCCGGAAAAAACCCAAACTCAAACGATCGAGCCGGAGGTACCAGCCGATGTGATACATCCGGGTTTGCCAAAAAAGAAAGACCTTGGCGACGGACTTGTGCCCGAAAAAGGAATCGAGCTTCCAAAAGATGCCACGCCAACCGCGCCGGTTTTGGAATGATTGTTCGGACCGCCACAAAAGGCGGTTTTTTGTTTTTGACCGAAAATATCGTAAAATGTAGCTGTCCTAAATAAATAATCAATGAGCAAATCGACTATTGTGGTCATGATCGCGTCCGTCGTGGTCGTGGCCTGCGGCGCGGCATTTTTTATGATGCAACCAGGACAGCCGCCGGCAACTTCCGACCCGATAGCGCAAAACGATCCCGCGGAAACGCTAGTTCCGGCCCAAATACCGGCAACCCCGGCCACACCGGCGACGGCCGAGGAAATTACCGCGCCAACCTACGCCACCGAAGCGTTTGCGAAAAAGAATCCCTTCCAGGTCGATATCAACCCAATGAACGCCTATACCAATCCGTTTGGCAATTAATCCAACCAGCATGAAAAAACAAAAATCAATCACAGTTGCGACAGCGGTTGCGGCCGCGTTCATTCTGGGAGCAACGGTATTTGCCGAAGATCCCGCGGCTACCAACGGGTTTCCGATCGCCGAACTGGGCAATTGTGCCGACCAGGCAGCCTGCAAAACGTATTGCGACACCCCGGAAAACATGACCGCCTGCATCGCTTATGGGGAGAAAAAAGGAATTATCTCGGCCAAGGACGCGCAGATCTCGCGTAAATTCGCCAATAAAATGAATGCCGGTTCGACCCCGGGCAACTGCAAGACCAAGGAGCAGTGCGAGCAATTTTGCCAAAACAATCCCGCAAACACGGAACAATGCGTCGCCTTCGGCGAGGAAATGGGCGTTTTGAGCGGCGATGAGCTGGCTCAGGCCAAAAAAGTCGCCGCGGCATTGAAAACCGGAGCCAAACTGCCCGGCGGCTGCACCGGCAAAACCACGTGCGAAGCTTATTGCGCCGATAGCGCGCATATGGAGGAATGCCTGAATTTTGCCGAAGCGGCGCAAATCCTGCCGGCGGCCGAGATCGCCGAGGCACGCCAGGTCATGAAATTCATTACTTCGGGAGAAACTCCGGGCCAGTGCAAGACCAAAGCCGACTGCAATAAATATTGCGCCGACGATACCCATTTTATCGAGTGCGTCGATTTTGCGGCCAAGGCCGGCCTGATCGGCGCCGGCGAGCTGGAAATGGCCAAGAAAACCGGCGGTAAAGGCCCGGGCGGCTGCAAAAGTGCCCAAGAGTGTACCGCTTTCTGCAACAGCGAAGCAAACGCGCAAACGTGCGTGGATTATGCCATTGCCAAGGGATTGGTGACCGAAGATCAGGTAAAGATGATCAAAGAAGGTATCAAGAAATTGCGGGACGGCCTGGGCCAGGTCCCGGCCGAGGCCAAATCCGAGGTCGAAACCTGTTTGACGCAGCTTCTGGGCGCCGACAAACTGGCGAAAATAAAAGCCGGCGAAAAGGTGGCGCTCACCGAAAAACAGGGCAGCGGTATCAAAGGATGCTTTGAAAAGATTGCCGCCATCATGCAGCAAAAGATGCAAGCGGCCGCCGGAGCCGGCGCGGAAATTCCGGCCGGGATTCCTTCCGGAGCTCCGGCCAACATGCCTTCCGGTGGAATGCCCGCGAGCCCCGATGCCGCCATGTGCGCGCAGTTCAAAGCCGCGCCGTCCTGCGACTACGTACCGGCGGCGGTGCAGGGCCTGTGCCGCCAATGCCAATAGAAATTTAAAGTTCGACCCCGCCTCCCGGCGGGGTTTTTGTTTTGCGCCAATCTTGACTAATTAATACAATAATGTTATAGAAAATATCGTTGGACCAACCGATTGTCGTGTTGGCCGAAAGGACGGTAGTGTTTATGAATGAAGGAAAAGAAAGTAAGGCAACCGGCACCAGTGATAATGCGACCGGCAAAAAAGAAACTCGCATCGATGCGCTCTTTCAAATCGATAAATGGCCAGCAAGAGAAGCTTTAATAGAGATTACCGATTCGGGCGCAATAATCACGATTCCCGGCTTGAAAGAGAACTCTGTCGAAGGCAAACATCCGGAAATTACCGTTTCGGTGCCCACTCCCGCCGTGGACCACGACCAAGCCCACATGAAATACGCGCTTTTCCACGCGCTGTTCGGGTGGGCAATAAGCGATGGGCTTGTCCACCAGTTCGGCATAATGGTCGCCGGTGCCAGCCTGCTAAAGGGCAGCATCGAGCTGATCGATAAATATACAGCGGTAATTAAGTTCGGTAACAAGATTCTGGTCGTATATTCGGATGAGATTGAAAACGACGATCCCGACCAAATATGGCTGACACCAACAACACGGGAGGAAATCGCCGCACTAGAGTTCTACCAAGCAAGGATCCAGTCTCCGGATTAAGCCTTTTTCCGGGATTGAATTCCATCAACTTGTTTTGTAATAAATACTTATTCAGAAACAATATTAACAAAATATTACATGAGCCAAAGAGCAAAGGATAAATCAGCAATTCCGATGTTGTGAATTCTTCCGACTGCGTCAGACGATACCATATCATTATAATATTGACAGGAAGTATTCCAATGCATATAGCTAAGATATTTTTTAGTTTATAGTTCATTTATACGGTTATAAAAAAAGCACTTATTTAGTAATATGTTTGTTCTTCATTTCCGTATAATATTTAATCAAAAGGACTAATGCTCCTAATATCAGAAAAATGTCAAGATATACGGCAAGTCTCAAAACTCCGAAAACTCCATAAAACAGACCAAATATGATTAATGTCAGCATTATTGATTTCGAACCAAGACCATTAAAAACCAAGGAGTACATCAGCGTTTCCTGAC
>JALOQL010000053.1 GCA_025453415.1 Minisyncoccota bacterium | reverse complement strand
CACCGGAGCACTTCTGCCCGTCGCGCTGGTAGACCAGAAAATGCTCCTGGTAGCATCCGGGCTTGCCGTTCAATTGCCGGTACCATTCGTCCTTTCCCGACGAACCATGACATTCAATGGCTTTAGACAAGATCGCCGGAATCGCCTCGAAAAGCCTTTTGACCTCGGCGGGCTTCAGCGAATTCGCCGGCCGGAAAGGATCGATGCGGCTGGCAAACAGCGACTCGTTGGCATATATATTGCCGATACCGGAAATTTTTTCCTGGTCCATCAGCAATATCTTCACCGGCCTGCGGGTTTCGGCCAAGATTTTCGAAAAGTTTTCTAAAGTAAAATCCTTCCGGAACGGCTCGATGGCCGGATTCGCCTCTTCCTTATAACAACGCACGAGCCTCATCCAGGCAAACTTGCGCGAATCGTTGAAAAGAATTTTTGAACCGTCGTCCAGATGAAGGATGACCCGCGTGAAGCGGCGTTCCAGATCCTGCCCGGGCGCCTCCAAAAAAAACTGTCCGTTTAGCTTGAAATGGACCAACAGCGCGTCGCCGTTGCCCAAAAATATCTTCAGGACCTTGGCCGTGCGTCCGGTGCCGCCAATCTTTTGCCCGGCAACCGCTTTCGGGTCGCCCTCGAACATCTTCTGCTCCAGAACTTCAACGCGCGCGATCGTTTTGCCGACCACGGCTTTTTCCAACTGCCTCCTGATTGTTTCGACCTCGGGAAGTTCGGGCATGTCACTAGTTTAAAGTGAAAAACGAAAAACGTAAAGCAACAACAATGAATTTGAAAATCCAAAGCCAATCAGCTATTCGCCTTTCATGATCTCCATGACGTATTGCTCCATCGGCGCGCGGTCGTCGGTCAGCGCCGGCACATCGTTTTCCAACTTTTGGTCCATCCGGGTTTGAAGATATTTGTTCAGCTCAAAATCGGGATTGGTCCATTGGGGCGGGGTCCGCGATTTCAGCGCCACCAGCATGTAGTTGGAAACCTCGGGCAGGTCCTCGCCCTTCACCGAAAAAACATACACCTGCGGAAAAACATCCCTATAAGTGGCATAAAGAGAGCGCAATATCTTGCCGCGATCGCCGTTTGCGGCCGAAACAATGTTCATCATGGCCGCGCCGCTTTCCCCCAGCGACCCGTAAACCTTGAGCGCCGCTTCGCGCGTGGCCATCTGGAAAGGTATCGACATCGAACTGAAAGTGTCGATATAAACGACGTCGTAAATTTTTTTGTTGCGGTTCAAAAAAACGCGGCCGTCCTCATGGTAAATCGACATCCGTCGATTGTCCCTCAGATCGAAATATTGACGCGAGATTTCGGTCAGCTTGGGATCGATCTCGACCACATCGATCGCGGCGTCCGGATATTCCAGCAGGAATTTTTTCGGGAACGAATACGCGCCGGCGCCGATCATTAAAGTGCTTTTTATTTCGGTCACGAAATGCCGCCCCAGCAGGAAATATTTGACGTATTCGAAAACCAGCTCGTCGTTGGGCCGGCCGTTGCGCAGGAATGCCGCCGATTGGGTGCCGAGCTTGTCGGCGCTCAACGTCCGGATCGCAAGCCCCGGCCCAACTTCGATATCCCTGACCTGGTAGCGCGAATAGGAAGTGTCGAAAGTTTTTACCGAAACATCCGCCGCGGCGGTTCCGGAATAAGCCGACCAAACAACTGCCGCGGCCAGCATGGCAACCTGCCACAATTTTAGTACCTTGAAATCGATAAGCACCGAGACCGCCGCCAGCGCCGCCGCCATCCAGACCTGGATCTGTTCGCTGCCGAACATTCCGATCAGCCAAAACCCCGCGGCAAACGTGCCGGCGATACTGCCCGCGGTGGATATCGCGTAAAGATTACCCACCGCCTTGCCGCTCGAAGCCACCTGGTCGATCTTCAAACGCGCCGCATATGGCGAAACAATCCCCAGCAAAACATTGGGCAATGAAAACATTACCATTGCCGCGAAAAACGCTCCCAGCCGGATGTCGGTTTGGCTTGCTACCGCGACCGCCAGCGCCAGGATCGATTCCCGGACCATCGCCAGAGCCAGGATCGAGAACGCGGCGGTCAGGACGATGAGCGCGAGCACCGGCCGGCCGGGATTCACGGTCGAAACGCGGCCGCCCAGCCAATAGCCAACGCTCAAGCTGGCCAGGATGACCCCGATGATCGAGGACCACACGTAAAGAGTGGTACCGAAATGCGGCGCCAAAAACCGGGAACCGACAAGCTCCAGGATCATCACCACCGCGCCGCAAACGAACACGGCGATTTCCAAGTTGTATTTACCTAAATTTTTCATTGCTGCTTTTGCATCAACTGGTCAGTCAGTAAAAAAGAACACTTCTTCGATCGCCGCGCCGAATACCTTGGCGATATCGTGCGCCAGTTTCAGCGACGGGACGTATTTTCCTTGTTCCAGGAAAATAATGGTTTCCCGCCGCGCGCCCACGGTATCCGCCAATTTCTCCTGCGTCAGGCCGGTTTTGGCGCGATACTCCTTTATTTTAGTATGAAATTTATGTTTTGACATGGATTTTTCACTTGGAAAAAATCTTGAACAAAATACTTTGCATGATCAAAAGAAAACACGCCGAGTAAGCCAGCACCTGGGCAATGGTCTCATAAATCGGGTTTTCCGCGCGCATCGCCATTAAAACCATTGAACCGGCGGCCGCAAGGATCGCATAAATACTGGACGCCCAGCGAGCGGCCTTGCCCGCGACCAAATAATCGCGCTCGTCGGCCAATACGCCGGTGACTTGCCTTTTCATAATATATAAAACCACGGCGGCAGTTATCGCGATGATCAGCGGCAAAATGTAATTTCCCTGGACAACCGACATCGAAACAACGCCGGCAATCACAACCGCGAACAGCATACGTATCGTCAAATATGTTTTTTGGTTCATGTGTGTTATTTATAACATTATGTTAGTTTATTCTAACATTTTTGTCAACATCACACACCTTAACGCACCACAGAACAAATCGCAGGCAATCTTTTTCAAGGGATTGTGAGCGCGGCGGCGCGAACGCTAAAGCAAATTTTTCAGTAGAAAAATTGGCGGTTCCCTTGAAAAAGTGGCCGAGGATTTGTTTTGTGGTGCGTCATTCCCCCTCAATCCCACGAATCGCGGCCGTCGCCCGTGATCGGTATCGCCGGACCGAGAAACTTGGGTTTGGCGTTGGTTGCCACATCCCCGAACGCTTTGACGCGCGCGGCATTCTCGCGCAGAAAATTTTTAATTCCCAGATTGTATTCGTGCAGATCGGCACTGATGCCATAAGCTTTGACGCCCAGCCGCTCGGCCAAAAACATCGCCCGCGGCAGGTAGAGATCCTGGGTCGGGATGATCACCGACTCCACCCGGAACACTTCTCGGGCGCGATAAATGCTGCTGTAGGTATCGAAACCGGCATAATCGACAAAAAGATCCTCGCCTGGCACGTCATTCTGTAAAAAGAATTTTTTTCCGGCGTTGACCTCGTCGTAATTGCCCACGCTGTGGTCGCCACTGATAAGAATTTTCTCCACTTTACCGGCGCGGTAGATTTGAAGCGCCACGGTGGCCCGATCGCGGAAAACATCGCTTAAACGGCCGTCTCGGTAGACCGCCGCGCCCAGCACCAAAACCCCCTGCGATCGCGGTAAATCATCTATCCGGCCATATATTCCCTGGCGGCCATCCAGGGCCACATAAGCATCCGCCGCCAGGATCGCGGCCAGGATTATCGCCGCAACTTTCGCGGTTGCCGACGCGATTTTACGCATTTTTCCGTTCATGATCGTGATTTCGATTAATTGACCTTAGCAAAAACGAAGGTTTTTGCCAAAATTACGTCACTTGACAATACCCCCAAAAAAGGCAAAATGGAGTATAGTGTCGTTGTAAAACACTATATTCGGTCATACATCGGTTTTTTGACCCCGTGAGAACGCGGGTAATTGTTTTTTAAAGCGATGTTGGGCAAACTCCTGCAACAATTTTTCCCTCCAAAAGACTGTACGAAAGGACAGGGAATTTTGCTTGTCATCACCGGACCGAGCGGCGTGGGAAAAGACACCAGTAAAGAGCTTTTTCTGAAAAAAAACCCGGGATTCCACAAGATCGTCACCGACACCAACCGTGTTCCCCGTCCGGGAGAGACCGAAGGCGTCACTCATAATTTTTACAGCGACGAGCAATTCAAGCAAAGAATCAAAGAGAACAAATATATCGAATATATCGAGGTACGTCCGGGAGAATACAAAGGTACGAGCAAGGAAGCGATTTCCTGTATACTCGGCGGACAGAACGTGATCTGGCAAGTAGATGAATACGCCATGGCCCATATCCGCGACATCATCAGGGAGAACATGCCGGAAATGGCGCAATCGATACTCGAGAAGACCGTCACCGTATATATCGCCCCCGAGGACTGGGATCAGCTGCGGGAACAGTATTTCCACCGCGACCCCTGCGCCTCCGAAGAGAAATTCCTTATCAAACTGGCGCGCGACCGTGAGATGTGGTGGCAATACCACGACCGCTACGACTATGTGGTCATCAACAAGCGGGAAAAACTGAACGACACCGTCGCCGCAATCGAAAAACTAGTCGCCAAAAAAGCCGAAACGTTGGCGCACACCCAGATCACTGCTCCCGCAGTGGCCTATTAGACACCCTTCCAATCCGCATCAAGAATCGCGGTTTTTTAATACTCAATTACTAAAAATGACAACTATAAAAATCTCAAAATACCTGTCGCAGGCCGGTATCGCATCCCGGCGCAAAGCCGAAACCCTGGTGCAACAGGGCCTGATTTCGGTTAACGGCAAAGTCGTCACCAATGTCGCGGTCCGCATCGACCCGGCAGGCGATAAGATCGAATTTTCCGGCAAGCCCGTGGCGGTCGGAAAACACGTTTATTATTTGCTCAACAAACCGGTCGGCTACACCTGCACCGTCAGCGATGCGCACGCCGAGAAGCTGATTACCGCGTTGACCCCTCGGGTACCCAAGGTCTGGCCCGTGGGCCGGCTGGACAAATATACCTCGGGGCTTATCCTGCTCACCAACGACGGCGACCTGACCCAGAGGCTGACACACCCCCGCTACCGAGTGGAAAAGGAATATCGCGTCCGGACCAACTACCCGCTTTCGAATTCCGATATCGGCCGGATCGCCGGCGGCGTGCGCCTGGACGACGGGTACGTCAAACCCGATGAATTCGAAAAAACCGGACCAGATACCTATCGAATCATCATCCATTCGGGCGCAAAACACGTGGTCCGGCGCCTGATCGAACATGTCGGCAAATCCGTGGTACAACTGGAAAGGATACGCATCGGAGGCCTCTGCCTTGAAAACCTTGCCCCGGGAAAATGGCGGCCGCTGGATGCCAATGAAATCAAAAAACTCTCTCAACCCGGCGCGCGAAATTGAACTTTGTCCGATAATCGATTAAATTTAATATAATATAACCGCACACCGAACCCTTATGGATATTTTTACGTCGATTATAGAAAACAAACCCCTGGTCGCGGGGGTGCTTGCCTGGATCATCGCCCAAGTGGTGAAGATCATGCTGGCGCTCATCCACGGCGGCGGCCGCCAATCCTTCCAAAGGTTTTGGGCCAGCGGCGGCTTCCCCAGTTCGCACGCCTCTTCCGTTACCGCGCTGGCCGCGACCTGCGGCCTGATCTACGGTTTCGACTCAACTTACTTTGCCATTTCGGCCGTGTTCGCGCTGGTGATAATCTACGACGCGTTCACCCTGCGCCAAGAAGCCGGAAAACACGCCGAACTGCTGAACAAACTGATCGAGGATTTCTACCGCTATAAAAGATTCGAGGCCAAGCACCTGAAAGAACTACTGGGCCACACTCGTTTCGAAGTCTTTTTCGGATTCCTACTGGGCATCGTGATCGCCGCAATGGTCGTCCGCTGAATCTTGCGAAAAACAAAAGCGCCCTCTACGGGGCGCTTTTTAGTTACTGCAAAGGATTGGTACCGGTCGCGGAACCCGGATTTCCATCCGGACGCCCCGGCATGGAACCGGCCGGCCGCAGCGATATCGTCGTGGCCGCCACGCTACCATCGCTGTTGGAACTGCCCTGCACCATTACCGGGGAGCCAACCGCCAGATCCTCGGCGCTGCCGGAAGCCTGCTTGGTGATTTGCGTCGATCCGGAATAGAAAACAATCCGCGTACCGCCGCTGCCCAGTTTCAAAGTGATGCTGTTGTTATCCTTTGAAACGATTTCGCCGCTGGCAAATCCGCCTTGCAAACCGCCGGTGCGCCGGTTGTTATTCGCCGCCGGCGATTCGAAATTGGCCGGATTTCCCGAAAACCTGCCCGCCTGGCCCCGCTGGCTTTTTTGGTAAAGCATCCCGCCGTAAAAACCAACACCTCCACAAACTATCGCGACCGCTAACGTAATCGGTACGATTTTGTTCATATTTTAATTCTTAATTACAATTTTTCATTTTCCAATTTACAATTTCCAATGAGTGTCCCTATGTCCAATATTACAAACAAAATACAAAGTCGCACGAAGTTTGATAAATTGGTTCATTGAAAATTCAATGTAAATTAAAAATTGATAATTGAAAATTATTATTCGTATCTTAACGCGTTGATCGGATTCAGTTTAGCCGCCCGCCACGCCGGGTAATAACCGAAGATTATGCCGATCAGCGCCGAAACGCCAAAAGCCATGACTACCGAAACCGGGGAAATCGAAGTTGCCACGCCCGCGAATTTGGTCACCGCCAACGAGGCAAGCCAGCCTGAGGCCACGCCGATCACTCCGCCGGTAAACGTCAGCATGACGGCTTCGGCCAGGAACTGGACCGTAATATCCCCCTTCTTGGCACCGATGGCCTTGCGCAAACCAATCTCCCGCGTGCGTTCCGTGACCGTGGTGAGCATCATGTTCATGATGCCGATGCCGCCCACCAACAGAGAGATGCCGGCGATCGCGGCCAGGAGGTTTGTCATTGTCCCGGTCACCGATGACATTCTCGCGACAATTTCGGCCTGGTTGGATATTGAAAAATCGGCCTTGGTCGAATCGGCGATCTTGTGCCGGTCCAGCAACAGCGCCGTAATATCGGATTGTATTTGTTCCAACGCGTCCGAGCTTGCCCCCTGCACATTAATCGTCCCGACATAAACATTCCCGGTAAAAAACCTCTGGGCCGTCGCCAGCGGTACGTATATCGAATTATCGGGGTCGCCGCCAAATCCGGCGCTGCCTTTGGCAACCGTGACGCCGATCACTTTGAAATCGATCTTGTTGATGCGCACCGTCTGCCCGATCGGATCCGCACCTTCGCCGAACAGATC
>JALOQL010000052.1 GCA_025453415.1 Minisyncoccota bacterium | reverse complement strand
ACCCAGGCTGTTCCTCCGCCACTCCATCAGCGCCGCGCGGGTGTCGTATTCACCGCCCGGATAACCCATGTAGTATTCGACGCAATCCGCGGTACCGGCCGGACTGGGATCGATGTATTTTATGCCGTAAGTGGTTATCGGCCCGAAATTATGCGTAACCGGTTCGTAATTCAAAGCCATCGAAGAAAGACAATTAGTATCTTCGCTTTTTACCGCCTTCCTCAGGCCGCGGGTAATATGCTCCACATTATATGATATCTCGTTGACAAGCTGGGAATGCACCATCATTTTTTTCTCGGCATTGATCGAAAAAGCGAACAGTTGGATCGCAACCGTCATCGATAGCGCGAATATCGTTATCGAAACCAGCATTTCCACCAACGTAAAACCCGCCCGTTTTTTTTCGGATTCTTTTTGAAAATTGAAAATTGAAAATTGAAAATTTTGCCTCATCGCCACCAATTATAAATGTTTTCCCTGACCGTCAGCGAGAACGGCTTGCCTCTCTCGGTCCAGTTGACACCGACGCTAACATTAAGAATGTCGCCATTTGGTTCAACGGTGATGATCCTCCGGTAAACCGTCGGCGTACCGGCCGGGTCATAGCTGAAAAACCCCGTTGCCGCCGAATAGGTCAAAGGCTGATCGACATTGACATTCGAAAGTATGTTGGAATCGTATTGGGCCCGGCAACCGGGGTTGCCGGCAAGACCGGAACAATCGACCGCATTGACGCCGGGGACGCTGTCCGACGTCAA
Source organism: Minisyncoccota bacterium (assembly GCA_025453415.1). Classification (GTDB taxonomy): domain Bacteria; phylum Patescibacteriota; class Minisyncoccia; order Minisyncoccales; family UBA5738; genus UBA5738. Next base: position 9,708 of record JALOQL010000052.1, on the reverse strand, counting down.
TCCATTGACCCAGTTATAAGTGCCATCCGGTTCATAATGTATCTTCAAGTAATTGCTGTCGCGGATGTTCTTGACGATCTCGATGCCTTCTTTGCCCAAATAAGCCGCCGTCAGCCGCATCGAAATGCTCGACGACGCGGCGATCGTCTGATTGAGCAGATTGTACGCGCTTACAACGCCAACCATGACGATAAAAAGCGCGGTCACAACCTCGATAAGGGTAAAGGCGGATCGAAACCGCCGCGCAGCCTTGTTTTGGGATATACTATTTCGCATAGATCAATCCGGCCCGGTTAACGTAAACCTTGCGCGTCATGGACGTGTTTTTGACGCGGAATTCGAACATGGCCGTATCCAAACCGTCGTTGATCTTGGTCACGGGATCCGGCGGTATATAATTTACGCTCACCGGCGTGGGGGAACTCTGTGATATTTCCAGGTTGTTGTTCAGATCGACCGTTTGCAAAACCACATCCGTACCCGCATCATAACGGGCATTATTGCTAGCTATGCTATCGGCGTAAAGTATATATGAACTCCCCCCTTGAACAATATAGATCCCGTAACCGGCCAGAGAAGCGCCGTTGACCTGGTGCGCCGACAAGGCCCATTCCTGCATTTTGCGCAAATCCTGCGCAAGCTGGTTCGCCTGTACGTCAAGAGTCACTTGGCGGTTGCCTTCGTGGTAGTTGGAAACGGCAAAAGCGGTCATAATGGCGATTATCACCATCACCGTCATCAGCTCGATCATCGAATAACCCCTTTCTCGGAAATGCGCGTCAAAAGGTTGATACATTTTTCAAAAATTAGGGCCGATGCTTATCGACCAATACCAGTCGATGATCGGTCCGGCAAAAAACAGCGCCGCCGCGGTACCGCAAACCAGAAACGGACCGAACGGCACCTGCGATGACATTTTCTTTCTTTGCCCGGCCACCAATCCTAACCCGATTATAGCACCAAAAAAGAAAGCCAAAAACAATCCCACCGCAACGTCAGGGAACCCCAGCAGCCACCCCATAAAAAGCGCGTATTTGACATCCCCGAACCCCATCCAAGTGCCGCGCGAGAACATGTATATCGCCAGAAAAAACGACCCGGCCAGGACCGCCGAGAGTGCCGCGTTGACCAGGATATCCGTTTCGACGCGGTGAATAATCGTCCAGGCTTCAGCCATTTGCTGAGCATGCAGGGCGGCCGCAAAAAACAGCCCCGAAATAACGGCGCCGTCGGGAATGAAGTACCAGCGCAAATCGGCGACAAAAATCACGATGAGCGTCGAAATTATCCCCCAGTAAATGAAAAGCTTTGCCAGCGCCAACGCGGGAAACAAGCCGGTAAAAACCCCGGGAACAAACTGCCAGGCGGCGGCGGCGAATGCCACCCCCGTAAGCGCCTCGATGAGCGGATACTGCCACGATATCGGCTTTTTGCAGTAGCGGCACCTGCCTCCCAGCGAAAAAAAACTGACCAGCGGCACCAGGTCTCTGGCCGCCAGGCGATGCCGGCATTTCGGACAGTAGGAACGTCCGGTCGCGGCGCTTTCGTTGACATAGGCGCGCCATATGACGCAATTCAAAAAACTGCCGCAAACCGCGCCAAAAACGAATACCGAAACCAAAACGTACCAAAATAAAAAATCAAAATACATGATATCAATTATATATTTCCTATCGGAATTTTCGCCTCCCGGGGTCTGCACCCCGGGCGGCGACCGGAGGAGGTTTTCCAAGATTACTTGCGGATTACCTAACCGGCCTCCTCATCCCATCGGTTCCCCGGCTAAAGCCGGGGTCTACCTCGGGATCAATTATATATTTCCCGTTCAATCAATCCCGCTTCGTCAATAACCACCGGATTGGGAAACCGGCGCGACAAAATTTGCGAAGGTTACTGGGCGCCCGAAGCGCAGTCATCCAAATCGCTGGGTTTGGCAGGCTTATAAAAAGTGCCCACGTGATTTACCGTCATATAAGGGCAAGGCGCAAGATCGGTACAGCCACCCTTGTTGATGATCGCATTTTCCAGTCTTGCGTAATAACAATACTTTTGCGGCTCGCCATCGTTATCCAAAGCGCAATAAGTGTATGCCGGGATACCGCTGGCATGATCGCATGCCACCACGGCACCGCCGCCCGGGTCAGTCGGCACTTTAATAAATGTTGTTACTCCATCGGAAATTTCAACCGGCATAAAATCGGGCGAAGACGGCGTAAACGGCATGTAAACATCCTGTGATCCATAATACATTTCCTGCGCCGACATCAGTTGTCTCATGTCCGATATTCTTTTTGAATCTCGCGCTTTCGACCTGGAACCGCCCTCAATGAGAGTAAAGCCTTTGCCTTCACGAAGATTAAAACCGCGGCCAGGGGACGCATCGGAAATGCAGCGATCAAGCATGATTTTTAATTGATGGCTTTTATTATATGGACTACGGCAGATACCGCGGCCATTAGTCATTATATAATATTAAATCAAAAAAACATATCGGCAGCTTTCTCCCAAAAATGTTACCGATTCCAGGATAATGCTCCGATCCAAGCTTGCCGACATGCAAAAACCGCTTCTCTCTTGGAAAGAAGCGGCCTTGCAATTTCGCGAAATTATTGCACGCCCGTAGTGCATTCCGCCATCGTAGTAGGCTTTGTCATCCTATAGAAGGTACCCGCATGGGTCGCCGTCATGTAAGTACAAGGCGCGTTGGGAACGTTGCAGGGAGCAGCCTTGTTGCCGATCCCATTTTCCAACTTGGCGTAGAAACAGAAGTTTTGCAACGCAGTCGAATTGCCGACCGAGCAATAGGTATAAGCCGGAGCCAACGCATCGCAATTCGCCAACGTACCGCCCCCCGGATCCGCCGGGACGCTTAAAAATGTCGACGCACCATCAGCGATCGTCGTAGGCATATATGGACCGCCCACCGTGGGATCAAAGGACATATACGTATCCTGCGAACCATAATGCATCTCCTCGGCCGAAATCAATTGCCTCATGTCCGATTGCCTTTTCGCGTCGCGAGCTTTCGACCTTGCGCCACCCATCGATACCAGCACCATACCGGCCAGAATACCGATGATCGCAATGACCACCAATAGCTCAATAAGAGTAAAACCCTGTTTGGTTGTCTTCATTTTATTGATTTCTTGATTATTTTAATATTTAAATTGCCTCGACCTTTCCAATGCTAACCCTCATTGTTAATTAAATTATAATCTTTTTATTTTTTTAGTAAAATCCCTCGAAAGACGCTACCATTGGGCGCAAACTCCGCAATCGGGAGGATTGGCCACATAATCGGTGGAATCGCAAATTTCCTTCTGCTGGGCTTGGTTTACCACAAAATAATGGTATTCTCCGGCCGCGCAATTTCCTTTAATCTCCATTTTTGCGATCGCGCAGTAATATTTGGCCGCGGCCAGACGCGCCGCCGGGCAAGCAACGGTATTGTCGATCCAGACATACCTATACTGAGCATTGTCCAGAGGATCGTTCATCGGCGCCAGATACTGGAATCCCATATTGTTGGTGACCGCCGGAATAATACCGATCGATTCAGCGCTCTTCGCGTATAAATTATCGTCATTCATGACCGACTCCATTGAAGGAATGATGGAACGGAAATCGGTCAGGCGCCGCGAATCGCGCGCCTTGGCGCGGGAATCGGTCATCGATACCAGCACCATACTTGCCAGAAGTCCGATGATCGCCACCACCACCAGTAGTTCAATAAGAGTAAAACCTTTGTCTTTTTTGCTTGCAGAGAACATGGATTTAGAACTGATAATTCATTGTAAAGCCAAATTCGCATCGGCGCAACGCAACAATATCCCCATTCGCGCGAACGGAGCGCTATACGTTTCCCATCGACTGGTAAAGGGGTATCATGACCGATGCCACCACGCCACCCACAATCAAGCCCAAAACCAAGATCATGACCGGCTCAATAAGAATCAGCATAGAATCAATGGCCCTTTCGGTCTCCTTCTCGTAAAAAGCGACCATCACCTTCAAACTTTTATCCAGCGAACCGGTCTGTTCCCCGACCAGGATCATCTGCGAAAACATCACCGGGAATAGTTCGGGATAGCCGAAAAGTACCGCGGAAACCGTCTGGCCTTTGCGCACGCCGTCGCAAGTCTTCAATATAACGTCGCGGTAAACATTATTTCCCACGATCGTGCCGGTAATCTCCAGCGCCTGCGTAATCGGAATACCGCCGGTGATCAGCGTCGACAAGTTGTCGGCGAACCGGCTGATATAAAGCATTTTAAGCAAGTCCCGCACCGCCGGGATGCGCAAGACCAGTTCGTCGAAAAATTGCTTCCCGGTCCTGGTCCGCGAAAAACGCATGATTATCACCACGACACCGATCATGGACAGAAGAAGAATGATACCGCCTATTCCCCGGATGAAGTTGGTAAAATTGATCACAAACTTGGTCAGCGGCGGCAATTCGACGCTCATTCCGGTAAGCATGGAGACAAGGTTAGGCATCACGAAATAGCTCAGTAAAAACAATACCGATATCATCACCACCAAAATAACCGCCGGGTAAATCAAGGCACCTTTAATCTTGCCGGCCAAATAGTATTGTTTTTCCAAATAATCAGCCAGGTAGTTGAACTGCTCGGAAAGATTGCCCGAAACTTCACCGGCGCGAACCATTGCGATGAAAAAAGGGGAGAAAATGTCAGAGTACCTGGCTAAAGCGGCCGACAGCGGCGAACCGGCCTCGACAATCTGCGATATTTTCAAAATCTTCTCGCGGAATGCCTGGTTACTCAGCTGACCACCGATCGTGCGCAAAGCCTCGATCAAAGAAACATTGGCCGCAAACATCACCGCCAGCTGACGCGAAAAAACGGCAACTTCCTTGCCCGAAACCCCTTCGAAAAAATGCATCTTTTGGGAAATCTTTTCACGCTCGCCGCCCAAAAAGGTCACGAAAAAACCGTCCCGCCGGAGAATCTCGGCCGCGGACTGCGCCGAACCCGCCTCGATTGAACCCGTTTTGACTTGGCCGTCCTTTGTTCTTGCTTGATAATTGAACTTCATGGTCGCTGAGTACTGTTAAGCGTTAAGAATCCCATTCGCGAAAAAACGCCCCGCTTCAGATGATCGCCTCGAGCTCATGCGGATTAAGCGAATACGAAAGCGCCTTTTCCAGAGAGATTTCACCGCTTTTTACCAGCTCCGCCAGAGATTTGTTCAAGGAGATCATCCCCGACTTGGATGAGGTTTCGATGATAAGCGGTATCTCGTGGATCTTATTCTCGCGAATCAAATTCCCCACGGCAAAATTGTTGAAAAGTATCTCGCAAGCCGGCACCATGCCGCCCTTGTTTGACTGAATCAGCCTTTGCGAAGCAATACCCAATAATGACGAGGAAAGCTGCGCCCGGATCTGCGATTGCTGTTCGGCCGGGAAGGAATCAACGATGCGATGGATACTTTGAGGAGCGGAGTTTGTGTGCAGGGTCGCAAATACCAAGTGTCCGGTTTCCGCCGCGGTCAGTGCCGTACCGATGGTCTCGGTATCGCGCATTTCACCGATCATAATAACGTCCGGATCCTGGCGAAACATTGACCTCAACGCCATGGAAAACGAATAGGTATCGGAATTGAGCTCGCGCTGCTCGATAACCGAACAGTCGGGCTTGAACAGGTATTCAATGGGGTCCTCGATGGTGATGATATGGTCGCACCGCGAATGGTTGATCTGGTCGATCAGTGCCGCCAAAGTGGTTGATTTCCCGTGCGACGCCGGTCCGGTGATCAGCACAAACCCCTGCGCCGCCTCGGTGAATTGCATCATCACCGGCGGCAATTTCAATTCCTTGACCGTGCGAATCTTGGTCGGAATAAGGCGTAGCGCGCAGGAGATGCATCCTCTCTGAAAAAAGATATTGACGCGGAAACGGTTCTTGTCGTGGAAGGAATAGGAAAAATCGATTTCCTTGAATTTTAAAAACTGGTTCTGCTGGTCGACGCTCATCAACGCAAACGCCAATCCCTGGCTGTCGCGCGCGGAAAGAGACGGCTCCTTGGGAACCGCCCACAGCTCGCCGTTAATGCGGACGATCGGCGGATAACCGGCCGCCATATGGAGGTCGGAAGCGTCCTTCTGGATCGTGATATCCAGATACTTTTCCAACAACTGAGAATAATCGGTTGTATTCATGAAATTAATTCAAAATTGAACTATCGAAATGAAAAATTTTGGAATTTAAGTTTTGCTCTATAAAAATAAAATGTTATATATTTTCCTTAATTTCGATTTTTGATCCTTTAACTTCGCATTTTAACCGGTTGCACCCAAGGCCTTGTTTATCTCCTGAGCCACTTCGCTGGGCGTAAAATGCGCCTTGATCATGAAACCGTTTGCGCCCAGATCCAATCCTTTTTTGATCTCCTCCTTCTGGCCCAGATTGGAAAGGATAATTATTTTCAAGCCTTCCACATTGGGATTCGTTTTTTGCTGCCGCATCTCCCGCACCCGCGACAATATTTCCCAACCGTCCACCTGGGGAAGGACGATATCCAGCACCATTAGGTCATATTTATTGGTAGCCAGCTTCTGCAGACACTCTTCCCCGGTCATCGCCAAATCGACGTCAAAACCCGTCTGTTTAAGTTTCGTATTGTAGATATCCGACAAAAAAGGATCGTCCTCCACGACCAGTATTTTTCTCACCCCTTCCAGTTTTGTGGCAGCCATATTTTTATATTATTGCAACTGTCCTTATCAGATATTATAACTCAATTCCACCGGAAAAAGAAAACTTAATTTTGCTTTTCATTGACCACCGCCATAATATCTTCCTCGGTCGCCTTGAGAACCTCTTCGATGGTGGTTACCCCCCTCATTGCCTTCAAAACGCCGTCCTGGCGCATCGTGATCAGACCCTGGCGCCGGCCTTCGGCTTTCAGTGCCTGTTCCGAAAGGCTGGTCAGGACGATCTCGCCCAGCTCCGGGGTCATTTCCAGCGCCTCGAAAATACCTACCCGACCCGAAAACCCTTGGCGGTTGCACTTGGGACAACCGACCGGCTCCCATACGTAAAGCGGGTCATCGGTATTTAAATCGCCGCGGGAAGTTACCGGTATGTCTTTAAATTCCGCAACGATCTTTTCCTTCAGATAGCCCTTGGCGGGCACCTTTCTTTTGCAATCGGGACACAACCGCCGCACCAAGCGCTGGGCAATGGCCAGAGTCAGCGTCGAAGGGATGAGATAATTCTGCACTTTCAAATCCACCAAACGAGGCACCACGCCCAAAGAATCGTTGGTATGGAGCGTGCTCAAAACCAAGTGGCCGGTAAGGGACGAATGTATGGTCAGCATGGCGGTTTCCTCGTCGCGGACCTCGCCGACCATGATAATGTCCGGGTCCTGGCGCAGAATCGAACGCAAACCCGAGGCGAAATCGAAACCGATCTCGGGCCTGACCTGCGATTGGTTGACGCCGTCGCAAAAATACTCGACCGGATCTTCCAGGGAAATAATATTGACCTTGTCGTTATTGACCTCCTGCAGCACGGCGTAGAGCGTCGTGCTTTTACCCGAACCGGTGGGCCCGGTCACCAAAATCAACCCAAAAGGCTCGTCGATGGCCTTGCGCATCAGCTCCAAATTGCGGCCGTCCAAGCCCAAGTCTTCGAACGTCTTGAAACCAACGTCCGGATCCAAAATTCTCATAACGACCTTCTCGCCCAAGGCCGTCGGCAGCGTGGAAACGCGGAAATCCATGCTCTTCGATTCCAGTTTCATGGAAAAACGTCCGTCCTGGGGCACGCGATTTTCGTCGATCTTCATGTTCGACATGATCTTGATGCGCGCCAGAACCGCGGTGGCGATATTCAACGGCAGGAACAGTGACGAATACAACTCACCCATGACACGGAACCGCACCCGCAATTTGGTGCGGCTGGGCTCGATGTGGATATCGGAAGCGTTGCCGTCAATGGCGTTGCGGATGATGACGTTGACAATCTTGGCGATGGGCGCTTCCTCGACCGAAGCAACATCGGTCTGTTTTCCCCGGGTGGTTTCGGTCTCGGTCTCTTCTTCCTGGAATTCTTCCAGCGCGGCACCCACCTCTTTCTTCAGATCGCGGTATTTCCCCAAAACCGTATTGAAGATCCGGGCCGTAATCAAAACGACTTCGTAGGAAAATCCGCTTTTGCGCGCCAAAAATTTGAGCGCTTCCTGCGCCTTGAAATCCTCCGGAGAAACCATACCGATGATGATCTGGGATTTTTTCTCACCGAGAGGGATCATGCGGTAGAACTTGGCGGTCTCCTCCGGGATTGTCTTTAAAACTTCCAGGGATATATCCTCGGGTTGGACCGCAACGAACGGGACTCCCAAAGTCGCGCTCTTGATCTGGAACAGCTCTTCTTCACCCACCATTCCCCGCGCAACCAAAATTTCCTCCTCGGTCTTGGCGGGATTTTTTGCCACTTCGGCCTCCACGGCCGCGGCTTGCTCGGCGTCGATAATTTTATTATCGACTAATTTTTTGGTTAAAAAAGACATTTTCCCCCACGGTAATTGCCTGCCGCGACCATACGCGGCTGGACGAACACCTCTATTCTACGACCGGCACGGCGACAGGCTCGGCTTCGATACTCGACGTCGCGGTCGATTCCGAAAAAGGATTGAGCTTTCCGGCAGGGACTGACGAAGGCGGCACTTCCGGGAAAAGTTCCAACTCGTCGATACGCGCATCGGTCAGCGTTTTTTCGTCGAAACCGTCTTTGTCGGTTGGCGAAGCTACCGGCACTGTATTTTCCGGCACCATATACTTCCAGGCGAAAAATCCCGCCGCACCCAACAAAACCAGCACCGCCAGGATAGACGCGATCATCTTCCCGGTGTTGCTTCTTTCTTCGAAAGTAATTGCCATAAAATTTGGATTATATTTTTATAAACATCCCGCGAAGAAGCATCACTGGTAATAATTGGCGAACAGATCGATGCTGTATTCGAGAATCTTGTCTTCCGTTTCGGACTTCTTGACATCGGCACCCTTTTTCTCTTTGGCAACGGTAATGCCCAAATTATCGGTCCCGATCAAGCGACTGGAGTGCTCAATCTTTGCCAGGAAATTCTTCAGGCTATCGTAGTTACCGGCCAGCATCGTGGCCACGGTATATTGCTGCAGCGTCAACTTCCCCGCGTCCCCCTTCCCTCCGGCCGCTTTTTTGGCCGTATTGACCGGGCCTTCGCCGGAACCGGAATACTCGATGCTTTTCATGATCAAGCCCGATTGCATCGCCGCCGCCTGGACAAAGCTCATCATTACGGGAACATCCGATCCGGTCGGAAAAGCGGTTCTTATCTTTTCCAGGTTCTCCTGGTAGTCTTCCAGTTCGTTGGAAATCTTTTTCAGGTTATTGTAATAATCCTGGCGGCTCCGGATCTCGGCGTTTTTCTCCGCGATCTCGGTTTCTACTCTCTGTAAAGCGACATATTCGGGCCACGTCAGAAAAAAACCGAACGCAACCGACATGAGCGCGATAACGAATGCTTCCAAATAATTTCTTGACATAGTTATTTTTTGCCGCCAGGCAAATTTATTTTTTTATATAGAAGCAAATCCGGCCTATTTAGACAGCAAAGCGTCATCCTTTATATTAAGCTGGATGTCAAAATCGACGCCTCCTTTTTCAGCAACATTAGTTTTCCCCATGATCACGCCGG
>JALOQL010000051.1 GCA_025453415.1 Minisyncoccota bacterium | reverse complement strand
TTCGTTTATTTTCTTTCCGTCTTCATCCATCTTTACTTCTTTCTTTTCCCATTTTTCCTTTGTTTCTTTTAGATTCTTGTCGATCGCTTGCTTGGTTTTGTCGTCCATAATATGGTTACGTAAGCAAGATCGCGCCGTGCCGCCGTTTGCCGCACGACCCCGGATCATAGCCACGAATTAATATGTGATTTTAATTTTCCCATACCGGCGGTTAATATGGCGTTAAATGGCCTAACCTTCGTGAAAATAGAATGTTAAACCCTCCGAAATCATCGTCCCGTGGTCAAATCTCTGCCTTTTACAGCAATTGAACGCAAAACACCGCAAAAGCGGTGTTTTTAATGAATTTCGACTACTAAGCTCCGATGGTAGGATTCGAACCTACAACCTTCTCGTTACACTTGTCCCCGTGTTTCCACGAAGCGTGGACTATATCATCATCCCATGGGGATGTTCCGGTATCTAGTCTCTACGGCGCTCCCCGCCAAGGCGGGGTTCCCACGGTATTACCTAATTAGATAAGTCTAATTTTACGGCTTCACCGTTATCCCGGAATTTTCACTCTGGCGTTACCGCCAAAGGCTGCGATATGCTTCACAGCGAGCCGCGCTACCATTGCGCCACATCGGAATACAATTGAACCATTTTCTAACGAGTAAATAGTAGCCCAAAACCGAAGAAATTTCAAGGATTACCGAAAATAAGGGATTATACGGCCGAAAAACAAGTATGGTATCATAAAATAAAGCCCCGCCGGGAAACGGGCGGGTTAACAAAAGCTAAGCAATAGCCAAACAAAAAAACATGTTTTGTCCCCAATGTGGAAAGCCAATGGAAGGTAATAGCGGTATTTGCAGCCAGTGCGCTGGAAACCAAAACGCGCAAACCGTGGCCGCGGCGCCTGTACAAGCCGCGCCGGCGATTCCGGCAACTCCGGCACAGACCAACGCGGTCAAACAAGGAACGGAAAATTACAGTTCGATATTCTGGAAGTTTTTACTGCTCAATATTGCTACCGGCGCGGCATACATCGGCACGACCATGATTACGGGCAACGTATTGATGGCTCTCTTGGTCTTTTTCGCGCTAAGCGCCGCCCTTTTGTATTGGTTCTGCCGCGCGATCGGCCGAGCCATGGCGTCCATCGGCAAAAACGGCTGGTGGCCCCTTGGTCTTTTGATCTTTGTCCCTTTCGGTTTCTGGGTGGCATATTTCGTTGCCCGAGCCCAACTAAAACCGCGCGGGAAATGGGGCAGCGACATGTTGATCCTGGCAATTGTCCTTATTCTGGCTTTCGTCGCCGTTATCGGTTTTTTTGCCGGGATGGTTTTGGTATCGATGGGCGGCGCCCGGTCAAAAGCGCGGGACGCGAGACGCGAGGCCGACATGCGGGAACTGGCCTCCGCCCAAGAAATGTGGCATAGCGCCAACGGCCGCTATTACACCTGCAGCGTAACTTCCGGCGACTGCCAAGGCGCGCCCGATAATTATCCCAAAACGATCGGAACCGCGGAATCCCCCGTTGATCCGTACATCAAAAAATATTCCTATCGCGGTCTGGACAATACCGCCGATAACGGCTTGAGCTTCTGTTACTACGCGGAATTGGAAAGCGGCGGATACTTGGCAATGTCCGAAAACGGCAGCGTCAAATTGGCCGCGCCCCCGCAAACTATCGAAGATTGCCTCGGCGAAAATTAAACCGCATCCGCACCAAAAACCGCGTCTAACCGCGGTTTTTGCGTATCACGGGTATTTTTTAAATTTACGGTTTACGAAAATTCTCCAAAAGCGGGTAAAAAATATCCTCTTTAAACGGCATCGCCGAATCCCGGCTCGATTTATCGCAACGGAATTCCACGAAATCCGCTCCGCGAATTATCGATACCGGTTGCCGTTCGTCGCCCTCGCCCATAACCGAAACTCCCGCCGCCGCAAGGCTGTCGACGACGTCAAATCGGGTGATTCCCAAAGTCCGGCCGAAAATATCAATTTTTTTGCGATAATCGTTGGCCGGATTCAGTCCGTAGAAACCGATCGATATTCCCATGGTCCCGCGCCGCAAGGGAACGCAATAACTGTCGGCGATTATCAGCGCCAAATTCTTAAGCGAAAATTTTTTCTTCAAGTACTCGCAAATCCTGCCCGCTTCGCCGTCCGGATCTTCCGGCCATAAAATATAATAACCGTTCGCGTTGCTTTCGTCGATTCCCGCGAATGGAACCAAAGTATTGCCCTTGATCGTCGTAATAACAACGCCGCCATCGGTTTCTTCGCTTGGGAACAAAATATCCGCTTCTTTCTTTATCAAATCGTTCTTGTCTTTGATTTCGCTCTTCAAAACGCATCTTCCCTGATGGATCGCGACGATTTTTGACGCAACCACCAAAACGTCGCCCTCGCGAAGCGCAGGGCAGAATTCGTCGAGAACATTGTAGATATCGTCCTTGGGCGGCAGCATCGCCCTCGTTTTGATCGGAAAGATTTCCATGTTGTTATCCGTCAGCCAACATCTGGCAGCCATTAACTAAAACGCAGCCGGCTAAACAATTCCGGGCGGCATCAGACCCTTGATGATCGTGATTTCCTCTTCCTGGGAAAGCATCCCGGTATTCAACGAAATGTGATAGTAAGCCGAATCGCGATAGTCGTAATTGTACAGCCGCTTACTGAACGAAACTTCGTCAACCTCGCGCTGGCAAAGAATCTTTTTTATCTCGTCAACCGACTTGCCTTTGTATTTTTCCAGGCCAAACCCGCGCCGGGCGCGCACCTCCAACTCAGCCGAAAGAAACACCAGTAAAACCGGTAAATCGCGCATATAGATCGCGTACCGGCTGTCGCCGATGAAATTTCTCTTCAAAGCGTCTTCCCGGTAATCGATATTCACCTGCAAATTTTCCTCGGTGGAGGTAGTGCGCCAATATTCTTCAAAAGAAACCTCTCCGCCGGGATGGAGCTTCCTCCATTTGGCGCGCCAAAGTTCGCCGACGGAAAAAATCGGCATCTTGTAGATTTCGGCAATTTTGGCAACAAGCGTTGACTTGCCCGCGCCGGGCAGCCCCGAAAATATGATGCTTTGGTATCGCATAAAGTCAAAATGTCAAAGCTCAAATGTCAAATGAAATGCAAATACTCATAATTGCTTGCTGTTGTTTAAAATCGACGAAAATATCAGCAAAAGCTCATGTGCTTCTTGGCGAAAAATGGAATATTTTTGTTTGTTACCCGAATCTGCAACCGTCAACATATCCAGCCAGTGGGTTGTTTCTTTAGCTTCCTTCTTGCAAATGGCAATTTTATGACGGAAATCTTTTTTCGATTCAGCGCAATCCGCTTCCATATAATTAGCTCCAATGCTCGTTGATGAACGCACGATTTGACTGACCAACGGATTATTCACCGGACTTTTCGGTAAAAACAAAACAAACTCAATTATATTCTTTCCAAATAATGACGTTCTGTCGGCAAGGTCATACTTCCTTTTGTCATTTGGATTTTGAGCTTGATTTGTCATTTGACATTTGAGCTTTCGATTTTTAGTAGTCTCTTAACTTTTTCAGGCTGGCGTGGTTGCGGATCTTTTCCAGGGCTTTGGCCTCGATCTGGCGGATGCGCTCGCGGGTCACGCCGAATTCCTGACCCACTTCTTCAAGTGTGTGCGTCACGCCGTCTTCCAGGCCAAACCGCAACGCCAGGATTTTTTGCTCCCGCGGCGTCAGGTCGATCAGCACTTCGTTTAAGCGGTTTTTCAGCAGACTGCGCGCCGCGTCCAGCGACGGCGACGTCACCTTGTCGTCGGCGATGAATTCGGCCAGGATGCTGTCTTCGCCGTCCTCGCCCACCGGGGTTTCCAGCGACACCGAATCCTGCGAAATCTTCTGGATGTAGCGGACTTTGGAAACTTCCAGGCCAAGCTCCGAAGCAATCTCTTCGGGCAATGGCTCGCGACCCAAAAATTGTAAGAGTTTCCTTTTTGCCTGCGTGTATTTGGAAATGGTCTCGATCATGTGCACCGGAATGCGCACCGTGCGCGCCTGGTCGGCCAGGGCGCGGGTGATGGCCTGGCGGATCCACCAGGTCGCGTAGGTCGAGAATTTATATCCCTTGCGCCAGTCGAATTTCTCCACGGCGCGGAAAAGGCCAAGATTGCCTTCCTGGATCAAGTCCAAAAGCGTGAGATGGGCGCTGCGGCCGATGTATTTGCGCGCGATCGAAACCACCAGCTTGAGGTTGGATTGGGTCAGGCGTTTTTTCGCTTCCAGGTCGCCGGCCTCGATGCGCTTGGCTAGCTCCTTTTCGTCGTGCGCGGTCAGCGCCGGAATCTGCCCGATCTCCTTCAAGTACATCTGTACCGGGTCGATCTTGCTTTCCAGGCGGCGCTTCACCGCTTTGTCGCCGATCTCCAAAAATTCGCGCGCCTCTTTGACTTCGATGCCGCGGGCATCCAGCATCTGGTAAAGCTCATCCAAACCAAAAACATCCTTTTCGACATCCGGGAAAAACGACAACACCTCGGAATACGTCACAAAGCCCCTCTCCCTGCCCTTTTCCATGAAGACCTCAAGCTTGTGGGGATCAAAAACCTTTGCCGACATCGTTTTATCTTTTTTGGCTTTGGTCGGCTTCTTGGCCACCGGTTTTTTGGGCGCCGGTTTTTTGGCGGGCTTCTTTACCGCCGGCTTTTTCGCGGGCTTCGGGGTCTTCTTGGCCTTGTCTTTTTTTGGATTTTTCTTCATTGCTTTATTTACTCAAAATTGCGCAGAAATTTTTGTAAGGTTTAAATATTTGGTTCGTTTTGCTTGCCGTTTCTCCGGAGCTTCAAGCCCTGCACCGATTTGAACAGTTCGCCGATCTTTTGGCGGATATCCGCCACTTTCTGCGGGTCGGCCGCGTTTTCTGCGGCGCGCAACTGATTTTGCATCAATTCCAATTGGCCCTTCAACAGGCAGTCATTGACGCCGCGGTCGCCGAAGAGGTGGCATTCGATCTCGTTGGCGGCATCCTTTTCGGACGCCGTCTCGGAATCGGCCAGCATCATGAGCTTATCGTAGTAATCGCGTTGCTCCGGCGTGAACCCCGAAATGTCGGGCGGCTCCTTGCCGATCACGGAAATCACCGCCTGCCCGTCCGTTGAAAAAAATGACCGCGCCGGACCATCGAGGTCCGAAACGCGCGTGGGGAATTTTAAAATTAAAACCAACAGCCTTTCCTCCAGCTTGCGTTCCCGGGACATTGCCGGGGCGAACACGTTCGAAACGCCGTTCCCGCCGGGAACGGCATATTGGTTGAGCTTAACCTTTTTCAGCTCTTCCCTCAAGTCCTCTTCCCGAATGCGCAAGTCCCGGCTGAGCTTTTGCAACCAATGAGATTGCTCGATGGCATTGGAAATCTTTTTTATCTGCGGCAAAAGCAGGCCGGCGATCTCTTTTTTCGCCTTGGGCGTGCCGGTATCGTCCCGCGCGAATGCCCGGTCGAAATAGAAATCCATTATGGTCTTGGCACCCGATACCGCCTGCCGCCAGATTTCCGGGTCCTTGGCAATGACATCGGCCGGATCCATGTCCTCGACCGCGGGTCGCGCCACGCTCACGTTGAAGCCTTCGGCCAGCGCCAGATCGATGCCGCGCGAGTTGGCAGTGTCGCCCGCCAAGTCCATATCATAACCCAGGATAATGTTATCGGTGAAACGCTTTAAAATCTTGAGCTGGTAGGGCGTCAGCGCGGTGCCCGAGCTGGCCGCCACGTTCTGTATGCCGGCCTGCGCCGACATGATGACGTCGGTATATCCTTCCACCAAAATGCAGGAATTGAGTTTCCTGATCTCCACCTTGGCGCGGTCCAGGCCGTAAAGCACGCGACTTTTGTCGTAAAGCAAAGTGTTGGCAGTGTTTAAATATTTGGCTTCGCCTTCTTTTTGTTCGCCAAATATCCGGCCGCCGAATCCCACCACCTGCGAATTAAAATCAGCGATCGGGAACATTATCCGGCCGCGGAACCGGTCATAGACCCGGCCATGGTCGCTGGTCCCGGCAAGGCCGGCGCCCACGATCTCGTTGTCGGTATAACCTTCCGATCCGAGAAAATCATGCAACCCTTGCCAGGTATCGGGCGCCCAGCCGATACGCCAGGAAACGACGCTTTCTTCGGACAGTCCCCGGCCCAAAAGATATTTCTTGACTTCCCGTCCCGGCGCGCTGGACGCCAGCTGTTTTTCGAAAAACCGCGCCGCCAGTTCGCACGCCTCATAAAATCGTTGGCGCTCAGTCTTCATTTCGATCGCCTGGCGGGTTTGCTTCTTTAGTTCCACTCCGGCTTTGGCCGCCAGAATGCGCAACGCGTCACCGAATTCCACGCCCTCGATATCCTGCACGAACGTGAAGATGTCGCCACCCTTGCCGCAACCGAAACATCTCCAGGTCTGGCGCGTGGGCGAAACAAAAAAAGACGCGCTTTTTTCCGCGTGGAACGGGCAAACCGCGGAAAAATTGGCGCCGGTCTTGCGCAATTTCAGGTATTGCGAAATGAATTCAACGGCGTCCAGACGGCTCTTGATTTCTTCGATCGGAGAAGCATCCATAATACAAGGCAACGACGACGGATTATAGCTGAATGGGCTATATCCGCTTTAAATAGTATCTATAAACGATGGTAAGACCATCCTAGCACAAACCCGCCCAAAAACAACTTTTTCCCTGCTTGTGGTAAAATCCAATCATATGAAAATCGCGATCATTTCGGATACCCACGACAACCTGGCAAGATTGGGAAAATTCCTGGCGTATGCCGCCAACAACAGCATCGAGGCCGTCGTCCATTGCGGCGACATCGCCGAAGGCGAGACCCTGGGATACCTGGCGAAAAATTTCGACGGGAAAATCTATGCCGCATTCGGCAATATGTGCTACCGCGACAGCGTGCGCCGCAGCGCAAAAAAATTGGGCGACAAAGTCGCGCTCTTCGAAGATTTCGGCCAAGTCGAGCTGGACGGCCTGAACCTCGGCTTCTGTCATTTCATCGAAGAAGCGAAACGAAATTGCAAAACAAACAGATTCGATTTTGTTTTTTACGGCCACAGCCACAAACCCTGGATGGAACAGTTCGAAAATTGCATCCTGGCCAACCCCGGCAACCTCGCCGGTCTGATATTCAAATCCTCCTTCGCCGTTCTCGACACCTCCACCAAAAAATTGGAACTGAAAATCACCGACCAGCTCTAAATCAAGTGAGGTCAAACCTCACTAGACCTAGTGAGGTTTGACCTCACTTAACTCCACTTAATTTCATATGAGAAACGAAAAACCCCGCAAAAACGCGGGGCTTTTTGATTGCGAAATTTACTTGACGATGCTGCCGGTCTCGGGTTTTTTCTGGGCGAAAACGTAGATGTAGACGATCTCCAGGATTCCCAGGGTGTTGATCACCATCAACGCCGTGAACCAGTACAGCTGGTTGTTGCGCGCGGCCTTCCAAAGCGCCACGCCTTTCCACGCCAGCGACCAGGCCA
>JALOQL010000050.1 GCA_025453415.1 Minisyncoccota bacterium | reverse complement strand
AAAAATTCCGAAAGTATAAAAAAATGGCTCGGCGAGAGTCAAATCAAGAAAACGATTTTCGTATCCGGCAGATTGATCAATTTTGTTGTTTAGCGTGCGTATAAAAAAAGAAGGAGGTGATTTAACCGAAAGATTGATACTTTCCGGTGGATAAATCGTGATGCCTACTATCTTTCCTGGAAATTCCCAGGAGGGATATAGAGCATCTCTTCATACCACCAATACGGTGGAGTTGTTGAATACTTGGACCGATCCAGGTTGTGATAGCGTAACATCGCCTTTTTGCTCTCCTTCGGGAGTGTAGGCGCTGTCAACCAGCACATCGATTTGCATAGTGCGGTTCGTCCATTCCTCGTGGACTTGGGTTGTTCCGAGTTTGATGGAAAGGTTTGTATATTCGCTATTTCTATACCAGCCGCCTCCCAAGACGGGAGTTGGTTCGGCGGTTGCGCTTATGATGAGCGCAACCGACATTATAAAGAGTGCTAACTTCATTGAGGAACACCGATAATTATAATATTATATTGATTTTGTCAAGATTTAATGATTGTGGGTATTGTAGTAAAGTGAAACATAAGTTTGATCGTTAATTAAATTAACAATTTGCGATTTTCGTTGAATTTTCAATGGA
This sequence comes from Minisyncoccota bacterium, assembly GCA_025453415.1. Taxonomy (GTDB): domain Bacteria; phylum Patescibacteriota; class Minisyncoccia; order Minisyncoccales; family UBA5738; genus UBA5738. The sequence continues at coordinate 6,888 of JALOQL010000050.1, read as the reverse complement.
TCGGTGTTTATTCATTGAAAGTTGTCCCGCAGGGCGGGGTCGTGCCGGAGGCGGGAAAATGGAAATTGAAAATTAACAAAAACACATGTGCGGAATAATCGGTTACATCGGCAAACAGGAGGCGTTTCCGGTTTTGATATCGGGATTGAAACGGATGGAGTACCGCGGCTACGACAGCTTTGGTTTTTGCATCCATGACAACGAAAATGGGACGACCACGTTCAAAAAAGTGGGCAAGATATCGGCGGCCGACCAGGTACTGGGCGATATGAAGGTTTCCGGCAACATGGGACATGCCCATACCCGCTGGGCGACGCACGGCGGCGTGACCGAAGCCAACGCGCATCCGCACCTGGATTGCAAGGGCAGTATCTCGGTGGTGCACAACGGCATCGTCGAAAATTACAAAGAGCTTAAAAAGGAACTCGAGGCCGAGGGCCATACTTTTATTTCCCAGACCGACACCGAAGTGCTGGCGCACCTGATCGAAAAGTTTTTCGACGGCAATTTGGAGCAGGCGGTCAAGAAAGCCGTGGGCCGCGTGCGGGGGACTTACGGCATCGTGGTGCTTTCCAAGGACGACCCCAACAAGATCGTGGCCGCCCGTTCGGGCAGTCCGTTGCTGATCGGCATCGGCGAGGATGAATACCTGGTGGCGTCGGATCCGGCCGCGGTGGTGGCCAATACCAAGAAGGTGGTCTATCTCAACGAAGGCGAGATCGCCACGCTCACTCCCGACAATTATTCCATTTACACCGAGCGCGAACCGCAGGAGATCGATTGGAACGTTGAAGACGTAGAAATGGGAAAATATCCGCATTTCATGCTCAAGGAGATCATGGAACAGCCCGAGAGTCTGCGCAATTCCTTGCGCGGCCGGCTGGTTCCCGACGAAGGCAAGGCAAAATTGGGCGGGTTGATGCCGATCGAAGAAAGGCTGCGCGATATCGAAAGGATTTACGTGATCGCCTGCGGTACGGCGCGATATGCGGCACTAACGGCCGAGTATATGTTGGAAGAATACGCGGGAATCACAGCCAAAGTTGACGCGGCGTCGGAATTCCGCTACCGCAAATCAACCATTGACCGCAATTGCGCGATGCTGGCGATTTCCCAATCGGGAGAAACTGCCGATACACTGGCGGCGATCCGCGAAGCAAAATCAAAGGGCGTGTTGACGATCGGCGTTACCAATGCCGTCGAATCAAGCCAGGCGCGTGAAACCGACGCCGGTGTTTATAATCATGCCGGGCCGGAGATTGGCGTAGCATCGACCAAGGCGTTTACTTCGCAGTTGGCGGTTTTAGCGCTGTTATCGCTGTACCTCGGCCGCCAGCGCCAGCTGTCGCTAGTTATGGGGCAGAGGATCGCCAACGAGTTGATTCGTATTCCCGACCTGGTGCAAAAGGCCCTGGAGTGCGAGCCGCAGGTCAGGGAATTGGCCGCCAAATACAAAGACTGCGGCAACATGCTTTTCATGGGCCGCAAGTACAATTATCCCACGGCGATGGAAGGCGCTTTGAAAATGAAAGAACTTTCCTATATCCATGCCGAAGGCCTGGCGTCCGGGGAATTGAAGCACGGGCCGCTGGCACTGGTTGAGGATGGTTTCCCAGTGGTGGCAATTTGCCCGTCGGATTCGGTCTATGAAAAGAATGTTTCCAACATCATGGAGCTCAAAGCCCGCAGGGCGCGCATACTGGCAGTCGCGACCGAAGGCAACGAGGATATCGCCGGCATTGCCGATGAAGTCATTTATATTCCCAAAACTTTGGAGATGCTCACGCCGATCGTGGCCGTGGTGCCGCTGCAACTGCTGGCTTATCATGTGGCGCTGGCGCGCGGTTGCGACATCGACAAGCCGCGCAATCTGGCCAAATCCGTAACGGTCGAGTAAAATAAACTTAAAGCGTAAAGCGAAAAGCGCAAAGTGAAAATGCAAAACGCGTTTTTCTTTAAGCTTTTCGCTTTTAGCTTTGCGCTTAATAAATATGAATAAATTACTTGAAAACGCGGCGGGGAAGCAGACGATGTTTCTTGGCAACGAAGCGATCATCCGCGGCGCTTTGGAATCCGGGGTCCAGTATATCGCGACCTACCCGGGCACGCCCGCGTCGGAGATCGGCAACAATTTTTACGCCCTGCAAAAAGAGCTGAAGGATGATCCAAAGTTCTATTTTGAATTCTCCACCAACGAAAAGACCGCCATGGAATCGGCGATCGGCGCCAATTTTTCCGGATTGAAAACTTTGGTGGCGATGAAGAATTTCGGTTTGAACGTCGCCCTGGAACCGTTGCTGCCGCTGGCCTATACCGGGACCCGTGCGCCGATGGTGATTTTTATCGCCGACGATCCCCAGTGTCACAGCTCGGCGCAAAGCGAGGAAAATACGCGGCCATTCTCGGTCTTGGGACATATCCCGATGCTTGAGCCATCCGACGCGCAGGAATGCAAGGATTTCACGGCCGAAGCGTTCAATATTTCGGAAAAATTTGGCACGCCGGTGATCGTGCGCATTACCACGCGCACGGCGCATCAGCGGGCGCTGGTAACTTTGGGAGAACTTGATCCGAATCGCAAAATCCAGTTGAAGGGGGAGTTTGTCAAAAACAAACGCAAATACGTGACCATGATGCCCCGTTTGCATGGGATGAAACAGGAGTTGCTCGACCGCGAGCAGGAATTGCAGGAATATTTTGAAAAAAGCAAGCTGAACCGCATGGAAGGCAGATCGATGTTCAAGAACCAGCCGCTGGGGATAATCACTTCCGGCGTCGCTTATTTGCATGCCCGGGAAGCCATGGAGCAGCTGGGAATCGACTTGCCGGTGTTGAAGCTGGGAACATTCCATCCGCTGCCGGAAAAAAAGATCCGTGATTTCATCAAAAAACTGAAAAAGGTGTTGGTTTTGGAAGAGCTTGAGCCGTATCTTGAGCGCCGGGTGCAGATGCTGGCAAAGGATGTTAACTGCCGGTTGGAGATCCATGGAGTTGACTTCCGTTCGCAGATCGGCGAGATGAAACCGGAAACCGCCCTGGCCGCGATCGCCAAATTTGCGGGCAAGAATTACAAGTCTTCGAAATTCGAACCGAATTTCAAGGTTCCGATGCGCTCGCCGCAGCTGTGCCCGGGGTGCCCTTATTGGCTGGCGTTTGCCGCGGTCAAAAAAGCGGTTGACGAAAAGGAAGTGATCTTTGGCGGCGACATCGGTTGCTATATGATCGGTGCTTTGCCACCCCACGAGATTTACGATTACATGTTTTGTATGGGGTCGGGGATCGGGATCGCCCACGGCATCAAGAAAGCCACCAACCAGAAAGTGATCGCGTTCATCGGCGACGGCACGTTCTTTCATTCCGGCATCGAGGGCCTGCTTAATGCCGTCTACAACAAATCGAACCCATTGCTCATCATCCTGAACAACGAGATCACCGCGATGACCGGCCATCAGCCGCATCCGGACGCGGTGGGGGTGGAGAACCGCATCCCGATCGAGAATATGGTGCTTGCCTGCGGGGTGACGCCCGAAAACATGAAGATCATCGACCAGGGCAACGCCGAGGAATTCATCGGCGCCGTTAAAGAGTTCGTGGAAAAGCCGGAGGTGTCGGTGATCATTGCCCGCCGGCCCTGCAAATTTGTGGAAAATAAAATTGGCTAATGAATGTTGTGTTTTTGAGGGGGTCTAATATCAAAAAGGATTAGGCCCTTTTAAATATGTTGCAACCTTTGACATTTTTTGAAGTTGTGGTAAGAAATAGCCAGGCTCATTGACAATCATTTAATAGAAAAAATAAGACGTACTCGGCTGCTTGTCAATGGGCCAAATTATATCAAGAGGGAAAAGACTTGTGCAAGGCGTGTGGTTGCAGTGCTTGCTATGCAAGCATACAGGGGAAAGGACCTGAAGGGATGATATTTCTATGTCATCCTGGGGAAGCATGGAAAATCATTATAGATGGAGGGAAAGGGATTCGCGATGCCTCTAATGAGGAAATTGCCAAAAGGAGGGGGTACAATAATTAATTTTTTTTGGACTTGAGTCATTGATTCAAGTCCTTACGCTTTTTATAAGGGGCAATCAATTTGAAAAAGCCGCGAGATTTTAATAAGATATAAACATAAGATGCTTTTGCAGGGGTCTAATCCCTGCGATTACGCCGGGGACAGACCCCAAAAATACAATGGCAAACAAGGGAGAAGGGAAAAAAACTTTTGACTGCGTCATCGTGGGCACGGGCGGGCAGGGGCTGATCACTTTGCTGGAGATCCTTGCGGACGCGGGTTTGAAAAGCGGTTTTGACGTCAAAACGTCCGAATTGCACGGATTATCGCAGCGCGGGGGGTCGGTCGAGGTTCACATTAAATTCGGCAAGAAGGTCTGGTCACCGCTGGTGGAAGCGAAAAAAGCCGAACTTATCGTGGGCCTGGAAATGCAGGAATGCCTGAAGGCCGCTTATTTTGCCGGTCCGGAAACGCAATATCTTATCAACAAGACCGAGGTGATGATCCCCGGAAAAGAGCTGGTATCGCCCGAGGAGATTGTGGAGGATTTGCAAAAGGTTACCAAAAAGATCGTGGTTGTTAACGCCGATGAAATCTGCAAACAGGAATTGGGCAGCGCGGCCGTTTCGGGTGTTTATTTATTGTGCCTGGCGTCATTCAAAAAGATGCTGCCGTTGAAACCCGAGACGATGCTGGAGGCAATAAAATCATCGGTGTCGCCCAAGCATCTGGAACTAAATATTAAAACGTGGGAATTGGCGAAGAAAAACAAGAAGAATTGAATCGCGAAACGTTGAGGCGTTGAATCGTTGATAAATACAAAAAATCCGGGCATGACCCGGATTTTGCATTTAAACTCAACGTGTCGACGTGTCGCGATTCTACGTTTCGATTCAGATTCGTTCGATCTTTGCGCCCAAGGAAATCAGTTTTTCGTCGAACTTTTCGTAACCGCGTTCGATGTGGTGGATATTATCCACGATAGTTTCGCCGCTCGCGACCAAACCGGCCAGAATGAGCGCGGCGCCGGCGCGGATATCGGAGGCATCAACCTTGGTGCCGGTCAGTTCGGTCTTGCCAAAGATCAACGCCCGGTGCGGATCGGTAATTTCGATGTCGGCGCCCATTTTGCGTAGTTCCTGCAAATGCTGGGAACGGTTTTCGTAAAGCGGCTCGTGTATCAAGCTTTTGCCTTGGGCCTGGGTAAGCAGCACTGCGGTTTGCGGTTGCAGGTCGGTCGGGAATCCCGGATAGGGCAAAACCTGGATTTTGGTGGCCTTGAAACTTTCCGCAGGGGCGATCCGGATGTCGGTGCCGTCGACATCAAAGTTTATGCCGATATCCCTCATTCTTTCCAGAAAGAAAGTCAGATGTTGAGGTTCGGTGTTTTTAATTACGCCCCGGCCATTAGTTAGCGCAAAAGCGATCATAAACGTGCCGGTTTCCAGGGGATCGGCGCAGACGTTGATCTCGGTTCCCGAAAGCTTTCCTTTGCCTTCGATCTCCAAGGTATGCTGGCCAATACCTTTAATCTTGGCGCCCATGTTTTTCAGCATTTCGCAAACGTTCTGTACTTGGGGTTCGGCCGCGGCGATTTCGATGGTGGTTTTCCCGTGAGCCGCCGCCGCGACCATAGCGACGATTTCGGTGCCGATCACCGAGAATTCCCGCAAGGCGATGTTGGTACCTTCGATTTTCTTTGGCGCTTCAAAGCAATAAAAGCCGTTTTCTTCCCAGAATTTTACCCCGAATTTTTTCAGGGTTTCCAAATGAATTTTGACCGGCCGGATGCCGATTTTGTCGCCTCCCGGATGGGGGACCTTGAAATTGCGGAAACGCGCCAACAGCGGGCCGATGAGCAGGATTGAAACCCGCATTTTTTCGAACAGGCTGTAAGGTATTTTCTGCGCGTCGATGTCTTTGGCGTCGATGCGGATCTTGCGCGGTTCGAGCCATTCGATCTTGGCGCCCATCTGTTTGATGATGTCGATCTGGTCCAAGACATCGGTGCACAATGGCAGGTTGCCGATGACGCATGGTTCTTCGGCCAGCAGGGCGGCGGCCAATAAAGCGCCGGCGCTGTTTTTATAGCCGGAGATGGTGACTTCGCCGTTGAGAGGATTACCGCCTTTTATGAGGAATTTTTGGATCATTTTAATTGAAAATACGCTTGCTTTGGGTTATCATACAGTTTAAGCAATAAATCAAACTTTGTCTATCATGAAGCCAAAGACCCAAAAAAAATCAAAAACCGCCAAAAATTTGAAAATCGTTTGCATCGGCGGCGGCAATTTGATGCCAAAAGTGCTTTTGGAGCCCTTGAAGAAATATCCGGTTCAACTGACCGGCCTGACTTCGATGGTGGATAGCGGCGGCGCGTCCAGCCTTTTTCGCGAGCAGTTCGATGTTTTGCCGCCGGCGGACATCCGGCGCCATGTCCTGGCGCTGTCCAACGCGCCGAAATGGAAAAAGCAGTTATGGACATTCCGTTTCGGAAATGAGACCTATGGTTCCGGGCATAAAGGCCAGGTTCTTTCCAATGCGTTCATGGCGTGCCTCGAATACAATTTGAAGAGCCATAAAAAGGCGATGGCGATCGTTTCCGAATTCATGGAGTTGGGCGATAACCGCGCCTTGCCGATGATCGTGGACAAGACCAATATTTTTGCCGAACTGGAGAACGGCCAGGTTCTGGAGGGCGAGCGGGAGATCGAGCTTTCGGAAAACCACGACGCCGGTCTGAAGATCAAAAAGATTTTCCAAAATCCAGAGTCGCGTTTGTTTATTGATGCCAAAAAAGCGATCCTGGCCGCCGACATTATTCTTATCGGCCCGGGAGACCTTTACTCGAGCATTGCGCCCTGCTTTTTGGCGGTGGACGC
>JALOQL010000003.1 GCA_025453415.1 Minisyncoccota bacterium | reverse complement strand
CCCGGGCAATTTTTAGCGCGAATCGCCGTTTTTTAATATGTTTTTTGCGAGCCATTCTCCATCCGATAACCAATCCCCTCTTTCTCTATGAATTATAACCCAAACAACCGACCGCTGCCACTGTGGAAAACCATCCCGCAACAATTATTTTTCGATCGGCACGGCACATTTTTTTAAACCAAAAAGAACATGGTTGCCATGCTCTTTTTATCATCCGCTTTTTCTATTTCCTACATTTTTTCCGGCGCGGAAATTCCCAGAAGCGCCAATGTGTTTTCCAACGCGATCTTTGCGGCAAAAATCAGACTCAAACGCGCCCGCGTCAATTCCTTATTTTCGGTAATCACCTGGCAATCGCGATAAAATTTGTGGAACGCGGTCGCCAGATTCGTGGCGTAAAGGCAAATCCTTTGCGTCTGGTAATCGGCCGCGGTATCGTTTACGGCTTCGGGCAAGCGCAACAATTCTTTGGCAAGGCCAATCTCCGACGGATGCTCCAAAACCGCCAACGGAATCCCTGCCACCGGTTTTTTGGCTTTGGCTTTTCGCAAAATGCTGGCAATGCGCGCGTGCGCGTACTGCACGTAAAACACCGGCGAGTCGCTGGACTTTTGCTTGGCAAGCGCCACGTCGAATTCCATCTGCGAGGACAAGGAATTTTGGAGATAAAAGAATCTCGCGGCATCCACGCCCACTTCGTCGATCAACCAATTCAGAGAGACGATATTGCCTTCCCTCTTAGAGATTTTGCCGCCCTTGATGGTCACGATCTGGCAGATCAGCACGTCGAAATCGCCTTTGTATCCCAGGATATCCATCACCGCCTTCATGCGCGGCACATGTCCTTGGTGGTCGGCGCCCCAGATATCGATGATCAGTTTGTAACCGCGCTTCATCTTATCCAAGTGGTAAGCGATGTCGGAAAGAAAATAGGTCGGACTGGCGTTGGAACGCAGCAACACCTCGTCCTTTTGATTGTACTTGGACATATCGAGCCACCAGGCGTCATCCTTTTCAAAAACCAACCCCTTCTTTTTCAAAAGGTCGTAGGTTTTCATAACCAGCCGCTTCTTGTACAAATCTTCCTCGGACATCCAATTGTCGAAACCGATCTTCAGATCCTTGGCCACGAATTTCTTCAGGTCCTTGAGAACCTGGCCGGCAAGGAAATACCCGGCATCGGTCTCGGAATGAATTTTGGAAAGTTTGGGCTGCAAGGCCGCGATCTTTTCCTTCAAATAGGGCGACAGGTAAGCCTCTCCCCTGCCCAAGGCCGTGGCACCCAAAGTCTGGATCTGTTTGGAAACGCGCGCGTCATTGATGTAATATTCCTTTTCAACTTTGTATCCCGCCGCCGCCAAAATATTGGCCAAAGCGTCACCATAGAACGCGCTCCGGCCGTTGCCCACGTGCAGCTGGCCGCTGGGATTAGCCGAAACAAACTCCACGTTGGCCTTTTTATTTTTCCCCGTATTGGTGTGCCCAAATTTTTTTCCCGCCTTAAGAATAGCCGCGGTTTGCGACCAAACATAACCGGGCGCCAAAAAGAAATTGACGAACCCCGGAACCACCGCTTCGGTATTGGCAAAAATTTTCTTCGCCTCGGGCAGGTTGTCCAGCGTTTCCTTAATCTTTTGGGCAATCTCCACCGGACTTTTCTTGGCCGCGCCGGCCAGCCTCATTGCGATATTGGACGAATAATCGCCGTGGACGGAATCCTTGCAAACGCTCACTGTCCCCTGGCCCATGACCTTGCCGATATCGGCGCCGCCGAAAAAACCTTCCTTGGCAAGGTTTTTCAACGCTTTCCCTAAAACCGAATTTATTTGTTCCCTGATCATATTAAGTTAATTCGCTTCAATTTTAGCAGAAAATCCAATAAAAAAAAGACCTTGATGCCTCTAAAAAAAGACGAAGCCTGATCAAAAAAAATATGATCAGGACCTAACTTATACTGTTACCCCCTCGGGTATGGTGTGCCCGGCATACCACCAGGCATCTTCTCCACCAAACTCGGTGGCGTTGATACGGGTTTCTTGGCTATTGATAATCACCCTCACATATGAAATGGAGGGACTCCACCAGCCTTCCCTCACATGGAAGACAATCTCCTTGTCTCCGTTCAGAGTACAGAAACCGCCGTTGACTATCTCGGTGGAATATATGAATTTCTCCCCTTGCTCGGTCCCAACTATCACTTGCATGTCGGGAATTTGGGCATCATTTCTCACATACCGACCCTCAACCTCGCTCCAACGAGTCACATTCTCCCACTTCCGAGGAAAAGCTTCCTCGAAATTGATGGCCAGACTCATCATGACCTTATCGGCCTCATAAGGAATGTTGTCGATGATATTAACTTCAACGACCGGAGTAGCGGCTGGCACTATACTCTGCCCATTGCAGAGCCCGAGCACCAGTAGCATTGCTGCTACCAGTGCGCAAACTAATAGCTTCACGTTTTAATCATAGCACATTTATAATAATTTGTCAAGATTAAGTTTTTGCGCTATCATAGCCCTATGAAAGTTTTTGCCGAGAATAAAAAGGCGGGTTTTAACTACGAGATCCTCGAAAAGTTCGAGGCCGGTTTGGTTTTGAACGGCCAGGAAGCGAAAGCGATCAAAATACGGGGCATATCCCTGGCCGGATCGTATGTGATCGTCAAACCCGACGGCGTTTATTGGTTTGGCGCCAAAATACCGCCTTACCAACCCGCCAACGCCGGCGCGGACTACCATGAACAGCGCGATCGCCAGCTTCTTTTGAACAAATCCGAGGTCATCCGATTGAACGGGATTGCCTCGCAAAAAGGCTTGACTTTTATCCCTCTTCGGTTATATACTAAAGGACGTTATGAAGGTTCCGGCAAGATAAAGCTGGAATTTGGAGTTGGGCGTGGCAAAAAGAAGTTCGACAAGCGCGAAACGTTGAAAAAGCGCGAAACCGAACGGGAAATTGCCCGCAGCCTCCAAAGGTTTTAACAATCACAAACCGGGGATGTAAGGCCTCGATGGAGGACCGGACATGCGGCGCAGGCCAAGTCGTCGGATCTTGTAAAAACCGGCAAAACTTCAAAAGTGCCAAATCTTTTAGCACTCCTGAATTAGTCTACGCGTAATAGCTGGCTAAGTCAGTGTCCGGCAACACGATTCTCCCTTACGTTGCCCGGGCATTACCTTGGGAGATAGGCAAACCGTTTTGATCCTGGCGGTTTCCAAAACAAACTTGGATCAAGGATGGCGGAAATTTTGTCCGGTCTTTATCCCCCACCCCAAACAAATCGGACTAAGCTTGTAGATACCGTTTGCAACGATCCTTCAGATACGGGTTCAAGTCCCGTCGTCTCCACTGAAAATTTCGCGAAGCGAAATTTTAGTTAACAGTTTATAGTAAATAGCAAAAACGAGTGTTCAAAAAACCTCCGATCAACAATCAAATAAGAGCGGCCCAGGTAAGGCTGATCGATGAGACCGACCACCAGGTAGGCGTTGTCACGCTGAAGGAGGCGCTTGAAAGGGCCTGGGAAAAACACCTGGACCTGGTCCAGGTGACCGACAAGGTAAATCCGCCGGTGGTCAGAATAGTCGAATTCGGAAAATACCTTTATTCCCTGCAAAAGAAAGAGAAGAATACCCGCACCAGCGAGGTAAAGGGTATCCGGCTGACCTACAACATTTCTCCCCACGACATGGAAACCAGGGCGGCGGCGGCAAAGAAATTCCTGGAGAAAGGAGACAAAGTGAAAATCGAGCTGCGTTTGCGGGGCCGGGAAAAAGCATTTTCCAATATGTCCAAGGAGAAAGTCGGCCAATTCCTGGAAATCCTGGGGAAGACGATCCCCTACAAAGTGGACGCCGAACTCAAAAGGGAGACGAACAGTTTTTCAATGATAATTTCAAAAGGGTAAATTAACCAATAAGATGAAAACCAGAAAATCAATAACCAAAAGGTTCAAAATCACCAAAAACGGCAAGATCATGAGAAGGCTGAGCGGCCAGAACCACTTGCGGTCAAAGAAATCAGGCAACCGGGTCCGCGCCGGCCGCAAATGGGTCGCCTTGAGCGAAGGCGAAGCCAAAAAAATCAAGAAACTCTTAATAAAATAAGCACGAAGCACGAAATCCGAATATTCGAAACAAATTCGAATTTTCAAATGATCAAATGTTCAAAACTGAATTCCGGTTTCGAAAATTTGATAATTCGATATTAGAAAATTGTTTCGGATTTCGATATTCGAACATTCGAATTTATTAACATGCCACGCGTAAAAAGAGGAACGTTACACCACAAAAGAAGGGCCAATATCATCGAATACACCAAGGGGTTCCGCTGGGGCCGCAAGTCAAAGCTTGCTGCGGCCAAACAGGCGATGATGAAGGCATTGAGCTACAATTACCGCGACCGCAAGGTCAAGAAGCGCGATGCGCGGGCGATGTGGAACATCCATATCAACGCCATCTGCCGCAAAAACGGCACCAACTACAGCCAGTTCATCGGCGCGCTGAAAAAGAACAACATCGCGATCGACCGAAAGATCCTGTCCGAATTGAGCGCCACCCGGCCGGACCTATTTGAAACAATCATGGCTAAAGCGGCAAAGTAGAAACTAAAACTCAATCCCCTCCTTCCGGAGGGGTTTTTGTTTTCAAGCTATTGAAAAGTGATCATTACGGCAATCCGGTCTTCACGGCATTTATGCAAACAACCGCGCATTTCCCGCCGATGCACTTGGACGTAAAGGGACAACGCGACATCATCAAATATTCGCCAGGAGTAACGCACTCGAAATCGTAGCTGCAGGCGGCCTCCGTGTTTTTTTCGACGGAAAAATCGAACTGCGCTTTTAGGGCACTCTGAGCCCGCTCGCGATTGATCTGGGCCAGGCTCTCTTTAACCGGCGACAATGCCTCCGGCTGGATATCTTCGGGAAATTCCGCCCCGACATCAGCCGTGAAATAACCGCCGTCGCGGGGAAGCCAATGCGACATTGAGACCTCTCCGGTTTTATTTACGGAAATGATCACTTTTGCCGGACCGGCCTGGCCGCTCCCCTCGTAGATAAACCCGGCCGCCGAATAAAATTCCTGGCATTGATACTTTAGATAAACCAAATCGGATGCCGCATCCGAACCGCTTACCTCGACCTCGGAAATTTTATCATAAGAACAAAAAACCTGGCCGTCCTTCAATGGCTTCACCAAATTATTCTCAAGATAACCGGTAACCTTGCAATCCATCCCGTAGGCCGCCGCGCCGCAACCGCCGTCGGGAACCGTCGAAACGTTCTTGGGCTCGGGCTTCGTTTCGGTTTTCGGCGCCGGTTTCCGGATAGCAACACTGTCATAAAAGTCCGGGATGACCATCTGGGGTATCAACGCCATGATCACGAATGTCATCGCTATCAGCGAAAAAAGGATTACGATGATTAGGTTGTTCATAGGTAAAGTTTCTTATTGTCCAGCTGGATGAGCGCCGCGGTCAACGACTGCTTCACCGTGTCCTTGCGGATCCAGCGATCCTTGGTCAGTATCCCGATCGCGCCCTTCGCCGAACCGATTTTTGGATCGCGGGTCAAGCCAAGCTCGTAAAACGCCTGATTGATGTCGCGTCCGGATTCCACCAGCTCGACGGCCTTCGGCGGATACTCAAACGCCGCGGAAAATCCCAGGTGATAGTTTTTGCCGTCGTAAAAGGCGCACACGCTTGTATTCATATAGCCGGTGCGCGTTCCCGGAACGGCCATCAGACCATCTTCAATACCGACACTCAGGTCGCAATCCGTGAAAGAATTTTTGGCGCGGTTCTTCGCGCCGGCAACCGTCTCTTCGAGGCTCTTTGGCTGGTCGGCGACTCCGGAGCCCACGTCGATCCCCGTCACCCGCGCTCCCGCCAGAAAATCATAGTTCCCTATCGTCTCCTCGACCGCCTCAAGCTTTATTCGGTTTGCCGTACCGACGTTTATTTTCATATGTTTCACTTAAACATTATAATTCTAGCAAATTGTCGCTCCAAAAAACAAACCTCATGCTAAAAACGGCCCGAAGGCCGTTTTTAAAAAATAAGTCCGGAACTACTTCATCAGCTCCGTCGGGGTCATCTTTTCGGTCACGCGCGCTTCCACATTAAGCTTGAACTCCGGGTTCGGCTGGGCGCAGGAAGCCGCCTTGCAAGTACCGCTGGCAGTCAATGCCGCGCTGCCGCCGCTCACCGCCTGGTAAACCGCCTGAACGCGCGCATCACCGATGGTAATGTTCCTCTTCGCGATCACGGCTTCATCGCTGGAAGTTATCGTCCAATTGTAATCGGTACCGAGCATAAGCACAAGATTCTTTCCGGGAGTAAGCGAAACCGTCTGGCCGTTGTCTTCCATTGTAATGCGCAGCGGCATACCTACGCCACCCGCCTCCTTGGCCAAATCCTGTGCCACTTCGATCTCGGTCTTCTGGACCGACGTGGCGGGATTGGTCTCCCCGCCTCCTGTCGGAGGGGTCACCGGACCCTGGTTGCCCGGTTTCTGCATCGCAATGATAACACCGATGGTGGCCACCAAAACTAAGCCTGCAACGATATAATAGACTACTTTTTTGTCCATATTGTTTGTTCCTCCCGGTTCAGGGGATAAAATTATGAGTTCGGTTTTATTTTATCACAGTAACGAAAAACAAAACAAGTTTCCCCTGTGGAAATCGCAAAAATATTCACTCCAAAACGGCCTTGATGCGGCGTATTCCCGACGAAGACGATTCCTCCTTGGCAATCCTGAAATGTCCGAGAACCCCGGTGCTGGCAACGTGCGGCCCGCCGCAGATCTCTTTGGAAAATTCCCCTATCGCATAAACGGTGACTCTCTCGCCGTATTTTGACCCGAACACGCCCATCGCGCCGGAATTGCGCGCGTCCTCCAAGGCCATCTCTTCCCTATTTACCGGATCATTCTTGGCAATCTGCTCGTTAACCAGGTCTTCGACCCGTTTTATCTGTTCCGGCGTCATCTTCTCCGGATGAGCAAAATCGAACCGCAACCGTTCGGCCGTGATATTGGAACCGCGCTGGACCACGTGCTCGCCCAAAACTTGCCGCAGCGCCGCCAGCATCAAATGCGCCGCAGTATGTAATTTGGTCGTTTGTTCTCCTGCGTCCGCCAGGCCGCCCTTGAACATTCCCGCGCTGGCCGTGCGCGAAAGTTCTTGGTGCGTTTTGAGATCTTCCCGGAATTCGTTTTCCGCCCCGGAAGCGATGGCGGTGCCGCCCTCCTTGGCAATCTCAAGGCTCAATTCCAAGGGAAACCCGAAGCTCTGATAAAGGTCGAACAATTGTTTCCCCGAAAGCATAGAATTTTCGGCGGCCATTTTTTTGAAAACTTTCAACCCCTCGTGGATCGTGCGCCGGAATTTGGTTTCCTCTTTTTCAAGTTCCGCGCCGATCTGCTCCGCCGCAAGCGGGTATATATTTAAATATATACTTGAGTATATACTCGCAATTTCGGACAGAAAATTTTTCTCTATTCCCAATTGCTGGCCCTTCGCCACCGCGCGGCGCACCAGGCGCCGGGCAAAATACCCCTGGGCTTTGTTGGATGGCAGCACTCCGTCCCCTATCAGGAACGCCGCCGAACGGATATGGTCGGCGATGACGCGCATCGCACCCGTCGTTTTGGCGTCAGTGCCGTATTTCTTGCCCGATAGCCTCTCGATCGTTTCGATAACCGGTGAAAATAAATCTATTTTAAAAATATCCGGGTCATTTTGCGAGGCCGCGGCAACGCGCTCCAGCCCGCCGCCGAAATCGACATTGCGCTGTTCCATCTTAACCACGGCGCCGCCACGCTTGATGTATTCCATGAACACGTTGTTGCCGATCTCCAAAAAACGGCCGCAGTCGCAGTTAACGTGGCAAGTTTCATTGGCCCAGGGCGAGTTCTCGTGAAGTTTTAATTCCGCGCCAAAATCCCAAAAAATCTCCGAATCCGGCCCGCCCAGCTCGCCTTCGGGCATGGCCTGCGGCTTGCCTGAACGCGACCACCAGTTCTTCATCTCGTCGTAATAGAATATCCTTTCGTCGTCTTTTATCGCATGTTCGCCGCCGACCACGTCAGCGGCGTCGATGCCGGCATCCTTGAACAATTTTTTCCAAATGCCGGCGGTCTCCTCATCGCGGGAAATACCCGCCTCGGGCAACCCCTTGAACGCCGTCACGTAAAGATGGTGCGGATCCAACCCAACCTCTTTTGTCAGAAATTCAAACATCCAGGAAAGCTGTTCTTTTTTGAAAAAATCGTTTAACGACCAGTTGCCCAGCATTTCAAAGAAGGTGGTATGGCGATTATCCCCCACCTCTTCAATATCCTGCGTGCGCAAACATTTCTGCGAATTGGCAATGCGCGCGCCCAGAGGATGCTTTTGTCCCGAAAGATACGGGATCATCTGCTGCATCCCGGCGCTGGTGAACAGGGTTGTCGGATCGTTATCGGGAACCAAACCGCACGACGGAATGACCGCGTGCCCCTTTTTCTTGAAATATTCGAGATATTTTTGCCGGATTTCGGAAGTTTTCATAAGTTTAAAATCAAACCCAATAACCCCACTTTAACAAAAAAACCTCTCTCATTAAATCTTGACAAAAATATAAATTATTGATATAAATTGAGCGGTATAATCTATGTGCGAAGGACAAGATCGCGACGATATCGCCTTTGAAAATTTAGGGCGTGCCCTAACCGCCGTCAATGACCTTTTAAAATTACACCCTCAAGCCCAAAAACCGGATTGGCTTAGCCATATCCTGTTTAAACCATGGGCCCTTCAAATCAAAATGATCGAAGAACTGGTAGAAAATAAAGAATTTTGGCGACAGTTGGAAAAACCATGCCGCATAAGACGAGGGTTGCGCTCTAAATTGGTAATAGCAAAACAATATATTTAGTACTCTGTCCTAAGTTTCTTTTTTTATTAGTCCCGATACCTAATATCATCATTTGACACATGTGCTCATGGTTATAAAATAAATTTCGTGGCGATAACCATGGCCGAGACACAACAAACAGCTCCGCTACAGGAAATCGCGGAAATATTGAGGGAAGAAATCTCCTCTTCCCTGCTATTTGTCAAATTAAGCATCCCTTATCCTAAAAGGTTGCCGGAAGAATTCGATTTTGACCCGGACCTGTTAAAAACAACGCTGTCCATCGAAGAACTGATCCGTTTCGCAACGGCATTTGCCAATAGCGAGGAAGTTCTTGCGGCTTGCGGCGATCGCATCATTTGGGGCAAGGATTCGGAAAGGTCGTCCAAAAGCAGTATTTACCTGGACAACTTACAAACATATCTGCGAGGGGTGCAATCGACTGTAAAAACATTCTTCGGCAAGGACGTCTTAAAAACAAAATAACGGCCTTCCTTTTTTAATTGGAAACCTTTTTCGCCAGATCCCGCGCCCATTTTTGGGCGCTTTCGATATTCGCCGCTTCCTGCGCCGCGGTTATCCCGTCCATCTTGAAATCGATCTTGCCGATAATCTCATTGCCGGCCAGCTCGTTTTCCAGGTCGGAAAAAGCTTTTCCCGGATTATCCCCGCCGTGCGCGCAAAACAGCGCCGCTTTCTTTCCTTTCAACATTACCCGGACCAAAAACGACCGCACTGCCGGCACGAACTCCCCCGCCCACACCGGCGTTCCCAGGAACACCAAGTCGTAATCGTTGGGGTTTTTGTCGAACACCGCAAGCTCCGGCTGCTCCTTTTTCATCACCTGCCGTCCGGCAACGAAATATTTCAAAAATCCGCGCGGCATGGACTTGGCGGTTTTGATCTCCAGCAAATCGCCGCCCGCCGCTTCGTTAATCGCCCGGGCCAGTTTTTCGGTATGGCCAGTCAAAGAATAAAAAACCGTAAGTGTTTTCATATGTTTGACATAATTATAAAATTATGTTTAAATAATATAGTTATCATAGCTCTTCAAAGGGAGGTGAAATCATAAGAAGACTTAAAGTAGTCGCCGCAAAAAATGAGGTGATTGAATTACATCCGGACAATCGCTTCCCGGATGTTCCCGCTGGCTTAATTCTTGCGGCCAGAATGGATAACAATCCGGCAAGGAATAAGATAAACCGGCCGCGCCCAATTTAAAAAACTTTAAGTTTTTTATTTTACACACCCTACTCTCTTTTTCACGCTCTCGATAAGGCGCTCCCAATACTCATCCGGATGCGGGGAAAATTTATCCGGAAACTGTTTCAGATCTTTTTCCAGGTCGGCAACGGAAACAAACTCCAATTTTTGGACTTCCTCTTTTTGCAACACAAATTCATCCAACCGCCCTTCGAAGCGGACCAAATAGGTTGCGGCAAAAACCTTTTCAATGAATTCTCCGTATCCCCCCTCGCACTTATCGATTACCAATAATTCCAATTCGTCTTTTTCGAAAAATTTCCCCAATTCTTCCTTGGCCTCCCGGATTGCCGCATCCGCGTAGGCCTCGCCGGCGCCGACATGGCCGGCCGCGCCCACATCCCAGCGATCGGGATATAATTCTTTATCTTTTCCCCGCAGCTGCATCAGAATTTCGCTTTTTGAATTATAAGGATAAAGCCGCGCCGTACGGTGCCACAAACCGCGGCGCAAAATCTCGCTTTTCATCCCCTGCCCGACAACATCGTTGTTGCCGTCGCAGATATCCATCAGTTCGTCATTCATGGTTATTTTGCCAAAAATTCGACGGCGAGAGGAAACCATTGGTTCCAAAAATCCGGACGTTCCAAATCGTGGTCGCCTCCCGGCACAATGATGCGATTTTCGAAAACGACATCCAGGCTTTCCAGAGGCACCGACTGGTCGCAGTCGCCGTGGACGTGCAGTATCCTGTCTTTGACCGAATCGAAACTGTGCGCAAAATCAAGGTCCTTCGTTTCCAAAAAATAGCCGGCCTCGATGTAGTTTTCCCGCGCCATCCTCCCCTGTCTTTGGCAATCTTCCAGGAACGCTGCCTCGTCGAGATACTCCCGGTAATTCGACCATGATACCGCGATACCCGGATTCTTTTTTTTCATCGAGTCGCGCACGAAATAGTAACGCATCAAGCCCCGCTGGTTTAACGCCGGCGCGATAAAAACCATCTTACCGATCGACGATTTCAATTGGTCGAACACCATCGCTAGCGGACACATGCCAACGCTATGCGCCACGAAATTAACTTTGGCCGGACCCAGTTCTTTTTGGATAAATTCGAACGCCTTGAGCAGTTCACCGCTCCTTTTTTTTAAGCGTTGTTTTGGAAAAATCGCCGTCCGACAGGCCGCATCCGGACGCGTCAAAACGCAGCGAAGCGACGCCGTGCCCGGCCAAAACGCCCGCGAACGCCTTGAACTTTTTCTCCACCGTCGCGTTGCGTTCGAAACCCTGGAGGAAAACCGCTTCCCGGGCCGTGTCCCCCGGCTCGTTGACGGAAACCCGGCGGGCCGCGCCGGCTTTGCCGCCGCCAAAACCATGCAAGAAAATTGCGCCCTCGATCGCTTTTTCTTCGGGCAAGGTCATTATCCCCCTCAAGGTTTCGCTATCCTGATTATTGAATTCAACAAGTTTGGTTACCATTTTTTAAATTGTCCAAAATTTGCGCTTTCACGTCGCGGATCGGATTGTATAATCTCACCTTGCCGATATCGGCAAGGTCGACCCATTCGGCCAGGTTCATGTAATCGATCTCGCGGGCCGCGGCATCGAAATTTTCCTTGGTCAGTTCCCCGCCGGTGATCACGCAGGAATAGTACACCAATATCGACTGCACGTAAGTGCCGTCAAAAGTCATCTTGTGGAAATCGTCGACGCAGGTAAGCAAACCCGAGGGCCGGACTTCAAACCCAGTTTCTTCCCAAACCTCGCGCCGCAAAGCCTCTTCGATCCGCTCACCCAGGTTCACTCCGCCGCCCGGAAAATCGTAGCCGTCCCATTGCCGCGACAAAAGGATTTTCCCGTCCCGAACGATAACTCCGTAAACCGACGGCCGGAATTTTAATTGCTGGGCGGCAATTTCGTAGTCGTTTCCGTCCTTGTCTTTGCAGATTACTTTTTTGTTTTGCATTTCCATATGATCAATCGGTCAATGTTCTGATTTCGATAGCCTTGCCGTCCGCGAACCGAACGGCCAGCCATTCGGAATCGATCGAGATTAAACTTCTTTCCGGGCCCAGGAAATAGATATAATCGTAATTGGTCTCCCCCGACCGCCAATTCCGCTGGTCAGGCTTCCCCAAAAGATTTTCGACGTCTTCACGCGGCATGCCCTTAACAATTCCCTTCCCTATCAGATCGTCGACCATGTGTATTCTTTCGCGTTTAGGCTCGGCCTTCCAGGCAACCTCGTTGAACCTTATCTGCTTGGGATGGACATCTTCATTGGTCGCTATCGCCCACGCCAGCATCGAAAAAATACACAAATAACCGACAATCACCGTAAAGCCGGCACCAATCGTAAACGATGCCGGGGCGGTAATATCTTTTTTCAGAAAACATGCCAGCCAAAACAGCCCGAGAAAAACCGCTACCGCCCAAAAAGCCGGGGCGACGGCGTCATTCCAAGCGGGATCGTATATTAAAAACCAAAACAACGCGACCGCGACCGCCCCGGAAAAAAAATAAATCAACCAGCCCATGCCTTGTTTTTTTATTTTTTTGCTTTCGGCTTTTTCCATTTCGATGTGGTTATCCAATATCTCCGACTCAATTTATTTTCGCCTTTGGCGGTCACCTTGTCCTTAAGACGAGCGCCGTTCTTTTCGATTATCCGGTACGAAAGCGCATTGTCATCAAAACTGGTCACCAATATCCTTTTTATTCCCAGTGCCTTGAATTTGGGCGCCAGCAAACCGGGCAGCTTGCTCCCGTAGCCTTTGCCCCTTTTGGAAGGCACTATTTCGGCACCGATATGGCCGCCGCGCTCCATCAAGTCGGCACACAACCGATGGCGCAAACTGACCAGTCCGACCAGTTCCTCGCCATCCATCAGCCAGTAAAGATCATAAGGCACCCATCCTTTGGGCAGGTTTTTGCCTTGGGAATGCAATTTAGCATTCCGCGCGACAACATCAATGTCGTCCGGGTCACCCAGACTTTCCCAAACCTTGATGCTCTTCGAATCGCTCCTGAATTCCGCCACGGCCTTCCGCCATTGGCTTTCGTATTTTTTTGTCGGCCGCATCAATCTCATTATTTCCTAATTATTGGTTCTTTTAGATAGTTCCGCAAGACATAAGTTTAACCTCTGTTGATCATTAAGCTTTTGCAAAACTATACACTTATTCTCCCAAGCTAATTTTGAATCCACATTTCTCGTAATAGCTTGGTCATAAGAATCTAATGCATCCTCGTATTGACCTAAATGAAAATAGGCATTGCCAATATTAATCCAAATACCGTAAAAACTAAAATTTTTTTGAATCGCCTTCTCTGAAATTTTGATTGCTTCTTCATATTGACCCAAATTCATCAAAGCGACTGAATAATTAAGAACCAAATCCAGATAATCTTTTTCTTCGGCGGTATAAAATTTCCCAACCGAATCATGATAGAATAGTAATTCATCATTAAAGTCTCCAGTAATATAATTATTAATTATTTTATTACCAGAAACATTATCTCCGATATCAAAATGATTTTGCCATTGGACTTGAACTCCAAAAAATAATGCCAACAAAAACAATATTATTGGAAACCAAAAACCAAGAAACTTAGTTGTTGGTGACCACTTCTTATATAGACCATAATATCTCTTAAAAAGGTTCATTTTAAAATTTTATTGGATGGATTTATTGCAGGGGTCGGACCCCTGCACCCCTGCAATTTAATCTATTGCAAGCTTTCCTAAATAATCTCGATTGTTCCGCGCGATAATAGCTTCACGGCAAAATTCCTTGTAAGAATTTCTATCAACGAATATCTCGGAAAAATAATTTCTTACAACAATTCTCAGATTGCGATTACCATATGCCTCGCCTAAGCTACTAAATGGATATTCCAAGGCAAATTTAAACGCTTCGTCGAAATTATTAAGCGCATTTGCGATACCACCGTCAAATAATTCAAATGCATTAAATACTTGGATATATGCATCCAAATACTGAAGATACTTTTCGTCATTAACAGTTTTACCGCGATATTTGCCTTGGAATACTTTACCGGATTCATTATTTTTCAAATTGCTATAAACCGTATAACCGCCACCGATTTTTTTCATAAACTTACTAATTCCACCAGGTATGATTTCCTTTAGTAACAGATGAAAGTGGTTGGGCGATAAATGATAGGATATTATTTCCGTTAGCGGTTGTTGGTCACCCCATTCCGACCTCCATTCAAAAGTATTATGGCCATCAAAATAATTTTTCCTGCAGGGGTCGGACCCCTGCAGGCCGCGCAATTGACGCAAAACTTCCTTTTGCTCATCAACTAAATTCGAGAGACACCTGGCAAACTCAGCAATGTTTCTTTGGTCATTAAAAAAGCGGAGTGTCCACAAAAAACGCCAATAATCAGATTTGCTTAGGAATATCGTAGCCTTTTTGTTCCCACGATTATAGACGTGTACGTAATTACCAACCGTGAACGGCTCAACCTTTATTGTGCTCATGAAATTGACAGGTAAAAATCAAACAAGCGCGGGATACATATTATTGCAGGGGGTTGCAGGGGTCGGACCCCTGCAACCCCCTGCGGAAAATTATATATGTCCAGTTAAAATTTTGGGACTGTTAAAAACCATTCTGTCGCCCGGGCCGATGATCTCGATTTTGCCGCCATCGACCAAAATCGCCTGCTTGTCGCTCAGCGCGACAACCGGATAGGCAACCTTGGCGGCTTCTTCCCTTGTCGCTTCGATATTGGTCTCGTCGATATGGGGCGCAACCACCAAATTGACCAAATTCATACCGGACAGATCTTTTAAATCGACAATGTTCTTGTCCGCGTGTTTCCAGTTGCCGGTTTCAATATTGATCCCCGCGATCATCGAGCCGGCGCTGACGCCGACGTAGACGCCCCCTTTATCAAGAAATTCTTTAACCATCGTTTCAAAACCGCTTTCCCGCGCGTATTTCATCAGATAAAAGGTGTTACCGCCTTCGACATAGATTACGTCGGCATTGGCAATTTTTGGCGCCAGGGTTTCCTTGGTCTCTTTTTCGATATCCACTTCGTTGACCATATTGATGCCCAGCTCGGCCAGGCGCAGCTTGTCCTTATTGAGGTACCAGCGGTCAAGTTCGGGATTCGCGGCCGTGGGAATGAAAACCAACCGGACATATTCCGGCTTTTTGCCCAATAAATTCACAAACGCCTCTTTCGTTTCGGGGACCAGCCCCGCGGAAGTCAGTAAGAGTTTCATAATGATTTCTTTTTAACCCCTTTTTACAGGAAAGCAAGCCGTAAGGCTTGCTTTCCTGTAAATTTTCCAATAACCGGATTTCATCACTTCCCTTTCACGAAATCGCGAATACGATCCTGGTAACGATAGTACAAATAACCGGCCACAAGCAACAAGCAACCGAGAACGATGAACGAGAAGAAGCGATAAAGATCGCTCAAATTGGCGGTATCGACCAAGAACACCTTGAAGATGACGATACCCAGCAGCGCCAAACCCAGGAACCGGTTGTAGACCGCCTTGCGCACAATGCCGGTGATCAGCAAGCCGATGCCGTAGAAAGTCCAGGCAACCGAAAGAAAAACGTTTTTCAGGTTCTCAAAGTCGAATGCCGCGGTACCCGCCGCGTAAGTCGCTTCCCGATCGCACAGGCTGATGATCTCCGCACTCAGCACCCAAAGGACCAGGAAATGGAAGACCAGGAACAACGTCGGGTTAAAGAAGCCAAGCTCATCGCTCGAAACTTTGTCCTTGCGATAGCGAAGCAGCGAAAGATACCCCCGGAAAGCCGCGGCACAAAACGCGAATGCCAGCACGCGGGCGTTGAATATCGGCATGTAGTTTGCCAGCTCAATCCCGCTTTCAAAAAACAGGAGGCGGAAAAACGATGCGATAAAAGTGATGTAAGCGACCACGCGCAACGTTTTGCTGTTTATCTTGAACGACAGCAGCGCCGCCGCCAGGCCGCCCGCGGTCCACAACATCGGATACAGGTAGCTTTCGAAGAAATCGTGGACCTCCAGGCTCAATCCCATGAGGAATGTGAACGATGCCCCAAGTTCCAACACCGACACCAGGGATTTTTCATCCTCTCCCAGCTCGGCGCGTTTTTTGCGGTACACGTAGCTTGCCGCCACCACCGCGCCGAAGAATATCGCGTAAAGCAAAAGCCGGGTGTTTAAAATCGGCATCGCCAAAACCGGCAGATTACCCTCGAAAAACAACAGTCGGAAAAGCGTCAGGAAGAAAAGCAAATGACCCAGCGCCCGGTAGAGCGGAAATTTCATCCTAAACCCAGTGATGATAAACGCCAGCGCTTCGGCCGACCAGGCAACCACGATCCACTTGCCCTCGAACTGGACCGGCACCGCGATGGCCAGCAGGACAAAACCGGCAGTCAACAAGAAATGCCGGAATAGCGAATCGCGTTCGTTGGCCCCACCAACAACGTATGCCAGAAAACAGTAGAAAGCGCCCAAAATCGCCGTGAACGCGCCCATGATATCGTGATACAGCGGATTGATCAGCGCATAGCTCATGCCGAAATAGAAAATCGGATTAAACGATACCAGCGCCATATCCCAGGAATTTTCGGGCGACTTTTTCACGAAATACTGGATGAACGGTATGCAAAGGAAAACCGCGAAAAACAGGCTCAAATACCCCTGGGCCAGCACGAATTGCGGCGAATTATAGAAAGCGGAATACCAGCCGATATAGGAAACAATGGTTCCGATGAAACAGACCACCGAGAGCGGCTGCCACAATTTATAGAACGCGATCATAAACACCGCCAGATCAAGGAGAACCACGTACAGGAACAGGATGTGCGGATTATTGCTGCCATCATTGATGAGCATGGGCGTCAGAAAACCGCCAATCTGGGCAAACATCGCCAGCGCCATCGAATTCTGGCGCAGGGAAAGCGCGATTCCCGCGGCCGTCACCAGGATCATCGCGAAAAACGCGACTGGCGCCGTCATCTTCTCGTAAAGACTGAACGCCGCGAAAAACGAAAGATACAGGATACCCAATCCCCCGCCTGTCAAAACCTGGCCGTAGCTGGGAAATTTCTTGCAAGTCAATTCACCGACCGCCAAAAGGGCCAGGCCGGCAAAAACACCCAGCACCACGCGGCCGGTTTCGTTTATGAGGCCGCTATCGAAAGCATAACGCAGGAAAAAACCGATCGCGAACAGCACCGCGATCACGCCGACCGCCGTGAAAATCTTGCTGCCGATCTTGAATTCAAGGTCTTCGCGCTGCCCGCCCGCATTCTGCTTGATGGTCTCGGACGCCGCGCCTTGCTGTGCCAATTCCCGCATTACTTCTACCGGCATCTCCTGCGCGACCGGCGGCGGTTCCTCGGTTTTGGCAACCGGCACTTCGGGCCCGGCTTCCCGCTGCCGGACAGCGACCCCCAGCTTTGCCTGCAGGTTGTTGACGATATCGCGCAATTCATCGATCCGGCTTTTGGAATACAGGAAAACAAAAAGTATCACGACAAAAACGAACAATTCGAATTCAAACATGGCAGTGGTGTTGGTTATTCATTTATTATATTATAAATCCCGCAACGTAGTTAGTGTTGCGGGATTATCGTATGGGTAATGACCTCCAAAGAATAGCGCTTGCCGGAAAAATAATCCTTCACCATTTGTTTGATATCGCTTTCACGCAGTTCGCCTTGGCCCATCGCGTAAATCTCTTCGGGCGTAAACCATTCTCCGCCCAGCGTATCACCTTCCAAATTGGCCGGGGAATATTTGCCCAGCTTGCCGGTGAAGATCATTTTGATCGGATGCGCCGGACTGCCGCGGAATTCCGCCAGATCTTGGCGCACCAGGGAATAAACCCCCAATAGCGCCTCCGGCGTGAATTCGTATCCAGTCTCTTCCCTCACTTCCCTTTTGACGCCTTCGACCGGGTTTTCACCGACATCAAGCCACCCGGCCGGATGGCTCCATTTTTTGTCATCGGGATCGCCCGGCTGGTTTTCCCGGACCAAAAAAATCTTACCCTCCTTCTCGATGATGGCGCCAACAACCCCGAAAGTCTGGGTAAAACAGCGTTGCATGTTCAGATGTTGTTATTTTTCAGGAAAAGCGCGGCCACGCCGCCCGCGGCAAAAGCAAAAATACTGCCCATGACGAATACCGCGGTAAAACCGTAAAAATGAATGATTACCGAACCGATAATTGTGGCAACCGCAGTCGCGAAACCGGAGAGCGCGTGATAGCGTGCCCACATGCGGCCCGACCGGTTTTTCTCGCTGTTACGACCATACATCGAATCCCAAGCAGTATCACCGATCGCAATGGCAACGCCGAAAACTATTTGCAACAAAAATAATTCCCATTTGCTGGATACGAACACATACCCCATGAAAACCGCGGCGGTCAGAAAATAAGCGAAAACCACGAACCACTTTTCTTTGACCTTGTCGAGCCATGCACCCAGCGGCAATTGCATCGTGGAAGTTACCAATAAAAACAGCGCGGCGGCGATTCCCGCATCAAGGATATCTCCCCCCACCCTTTCGGAAAAGATCGCGAAGATCGGCAAAAACAGCCCCGACCCGAAAGCCCAAACACTTTCCGATATCAAAAGCACCCTGGCGATTTTTGTCATAAAGAATTACTTGTTGATCCCCCCTGGCGATTTTCGCCCGAAACATGGCAACCCCCTCTTCTTTAGCAAAACCATCCGGGCTCATACGGGAGCGCTGCTCCAGGGAAGATTATTTATTTTATCACTGCATCTCCAAAAAAAAGAAGCCTAAGCCCATATTGTTCATCTGCGACCTCCGGTGAATGGCAAAATCCTTTCCTTGTAAGCATTCTCGACAACGGCCGCATGGCGGCCCATATCGATTCGGATAATTTTTCCGTCAAAGGCAATAAAATCTTTTCGTTTTGAAAGGGCATTTTCGATCGCCGACGCGATCTCCGGATCATATCCCTCCGAATCAATGATCCTTTGCAATGCCCTCCAGATAATGACCGCGTATTCCAGCGCTTCGGCCACATCCGCACCTCCCTGGTAAAAAATTATCCCGTTTAATATTTATTCCGCATTAAATTGAGGGTCCCAATTAAAAAAGGCTAAATGACGTTCCATGGTTATTTTTCAACCAAGAAACATTTCATCGCCCCTTGTATTTGTTCTTTACTTATTCCTGCTTGCAGCATTGCCGCCAACTGCTCGCTAAACCCTTGGCGCAAAACCTCTATTGGATCGGCCGGATCCTGGCACTTATTATCCGACAACAAGGAATCGCTTCCCAAATCTTGAGCAACCTCGCACAAAACCCTCAAGGCGCTCGTAAGGTCAAACGGCCCCAACTCCTCCGCACACAGCCCCGGGTGCACACTTAACCAGCCGAACAATATAGCCAAGACCTCTTCGTCGGTCCATCGGGCATTTGGCATACCGCCGAGTATTGATATTTTCAATTTAAGACCCTCCGAGTCTGCGTAATTTATAGCACACTAAGTGAAAAAAACAAGAGAGGGCGATAATCAGACTGGCTTTATTTTACCAAGTATTTTATCGATTTTTTCCTTAAGCGCGCGCTGCTTGCCCACATCGTAATAACCTTCGATTTTCCCAATAAGTTTTCCCTGGTTAAAAATCAGCAGCGCCGGCAACTCGGCAATCTTATATTTTTTCAAAAGCCTGTCGCTTTTGATTTCCAGCTTGCGATATTTGATCTTGCTCTTCCCCTCCAGTAGCTTTTTGACCGGTATGGAATGCAAAAGGCATTTTATGGAATCGTTATTGAAAATTTCCACCACGACCGGTTTGTTGGTCTTTATGAATTCGACATCAAATTTATCCTCATAGGCCATAAACCCCGGATGCACCGACATGGCGCCATAACGGTCGACAAAGAGGTCAAAGAACGACCGCGGGTCGTTATCGATCTCTTTTTTTAATTTTGCGTATTCCTTGTCGTTGCGCGCCACTTTAATCGCCTGGATCATACATGCCTTCTCGCACGCGCCGCAGGAAACGCATTTCGAGTTATCGATTTTTATCGTGTTTTTCTTTTCGTCCCAGGAAAGCGCGCCGGTCTTGCAAACCGCGATGCCGTTGCACTCTTTGGCATTGTCGCAAATCTTAAAGTTAATTAGTACCGCCATATTGTTATAGAATATTATTTTTGTTGATTAAATAATCAAGCCAGAAACCCAAACATTTTTCGCCTTCCACTTTTAAGGCCCGGCCGCCGCATGCTTCGAATTCGCGGCAGGCGTTTTCCGAGTCATCGATCATGATGCTTCCGGAATAATTTGCCCCGGTACGGGCAAGAGCCACATCAATTAGCCCTTTATAATCGCCGTGCTTGAGCATGCCTTCATTGAAAGAATTTAAGATATGGTCAAAATACCGGCCCAGGCCAAGCGCCGGCACCGTAAACCGGTCGAAGCAATCCATGTTCACGGTCACAAGCGCCGCCGTGTACCCGCCCCGCAACGAATCGATCTTGGCCAGATTTTCTTTGGCAACCGCCATATTGCGGCAATCGCGCATTAAACCGTCCCATAAAATGGCGTAATCCATGCCCAATCCTTTGGCAATCTTTTCGCAAATCTGTTCCGAAGTGAATTTTCCCAGCATCCAGTCATAGGCCACGGCGCCACCGTTTCCAAAAACAAAATCGTCGATGCGTCCATAGTCGCCCTCACCCAAACTATGCCAGAAACGGTCACAGCACAAAACCCCGTCAAAATCGACCAACAGCGCCGGCTTCATATTTTCTTTTTTATCCAATCCGCAACCGTTTCAGAAACTTGTTTTTCAAAACCGAAATAGGTGTGGTCGGCGCCATCCATAATCAATGTTTTTGAATTTGGATGTCGTAAATGTCCGGCAATGACTGCCAAATCTTTTTCGGGAGAACCAACGCAAAGATTTTCTTTGGCGCCGTAAAATGCCAGAACCGGAATCTTTATGTTTTCCAATTTGGAAAAATCTCCCTTTTCAAAAACCGGAAAAATATTCGCCTTGGAATCCGGGCCGAACTCGTCGGCAAAACTTTTGGCCGAAACGTAATATACGCCCCGAATTGGCCGCGGCAACAGCTCCTCTCCCCTGCCATCGGCTACCATTTCTTGCGCCAGCGCCAGATCGGTTTTAAAATTTTCGCGCGAAATTTTTTTCAACAATCCCGCGGCATCGGCCGGCGACATC
Source organism: Minisyncoccota bacterium (assembly GCA_025453415.1). Taxonomy (GTDB): domain Bacteria; phylum Patescibacteriota; class Minisyncoccia; order Minisyncoccales; family UBA5738; genus UBA5738. Next base: position 3,605 of record JALOQL010000003.1, on the reverse strand, counting down.
AGCACCAGCGCGGCGACGTCGCGCGGATTTCTTTGGCTCAAATAGTAAACCGCCTTGCAACCGCCCTGGCTGTGGCCTTGGAGGATTATTTTTTCAAAACCGCGGCGGCGCAAAAAATCCAGCCACGCGTCGATATCAAAAACGCACTCCTCGAAAATATCGAATGCCTGGCCGATCCGCCGGATTTGGTCGGTCGCGCCCACGCGAAAATCGGCGATCTGGTCATGGCCGCGCAGGTTTACCGCCAAGAACGCAAACCCGGCCGCCGCATAGGTATTGGCCATGGCCTCGAAAAAGCAGTTGGCGTAAAAAGTGCCGGCGCGGCCGTGCAGGTGCAAGATGGCAGTCTTCGAACAATTGTCCGGCTCGTACAACGCGCCATCCAGCCGCAACAAGTCTTTTGTGGTTACCCGGCAAAGCGTGGTTTTCATATTTAATAATTCTAACTTTTTTGTTTGTATAAAAAAATATCGCGCCTGACCAATTGGCTATCGCTTTTTTAGCCCAATCGTGCGCGGATCCTTCTCGAACGGTTCCCAATGACCATTCTTCCAGATTCTATATATTACTTGGCTCCCCTGGAATGCGCTTTTCCCCTTCCCGTTCAGTGGATGCCTTTGCCTCAATTCCCAAGGTAAACCTTGGCCGACATCCCTAAACCCCCTATCTCCGCGCCTCTTAACCAGAATCATGAACTTCTGATTTTCAAGACCGGAATCCGGATTCGTACGAGCAATGCCGTTTAACTTTCTAATCGCAATCGCAACAATCGTTGATTCTCCGCCTGACTCGCGCTCAAAAGTAACTCTGTCGCCAAGGGTAAGTTTTGGATTTTTAAGGTGCCACGGCATCTCAAAGCCGATTTCCCTACCGTCTTCATCGGCTTTAATCCTGCCGAATTGTTTCCCCGGCTCACCATCGACCGCGCTCACGGTCCCGCTTTCTCTCAAAAATTCGTCTATATCTATTTCCTTCAAAAACACCACTTCCTTAACCAGCAAATCAGCTTTTTAATGGTTCTATAATAAATATTTCCAACTTAATGTCAACTAAAAAGCCCGGGGACACCGGGCTTGGGTCGCTTGAGCAATTAGCGGCAAGTGCTGTCGCTGCGGCAGGTTTCGCCGGAGGGGCAGCCGCAGGAATGGCAGGCATCGACAAGATCAAGCTCATCGTCGAAGCAGAGTTTGGGCTTGGTTGCCGAACACTTGCCGAAAACCGTACCGTCGCTGCATTTGTCGCCCTTCGAATTGTCGAACAGCGTAAAATTGCCGCCGCTCTGGTCGCTGACGCCCGGATCGGAAGAGTCGTATATTTTTACGCGATAATCGCCGCCGGTGCGCGAACCCGCATCCCAGCGGTACCGGCCGTCCGAGGCGCTGACGCCGGCGGCAATGGTCGATTCGCTATTGGCGCGCTCCAGCTTGATGGCCACTTTGTCGATGCCTCTCGATTCCCAGGTAATGTAATAGTCTTTATTGTTTTCCAGCGTTTCCCCGCCATTGGGATAAATGACATCGATGAATTTTTTCGATTTGGAATTGATCTCGTCCAGCTGCCGCTGCAGGTCGGCGATCCGCTGCTGGATAAGCTGGATGCGCAAAAGCAGGATTTGGCGCTGGAGCGACTGGATCTGCGCCGTCATTTGATACTCGCTGGCCCGAGCATTTCCCGGAACCATTCCCGCCAGACATAAGGCAAAAGCAAGAGAAAGAACAACGATTGTTTTTTTCATGATTGTGGAAATATATAATTAATTGTAACACAGTAAATGCTTAAAGTTTAAAGCGAAAATTTTAAAGCATAAATTCAAATTCGCTCTTATATTCCACTTTACGCTTTTAGTTTTTAGCTTTAAGCTTTTGTCATGGACCTGGAAACCCCGATCGAACAATTTACGCGTATTACCCCGGCCTATAAAACCCGTCTTAAGAACTTGGGGGTTTTAACCATGCGCGACCTGCTTTACCACTTCCCTTCCCGATACCAGGACTTTTCCGCGCGCACCGATATTGCGGCGCTGGAGCTGGATAAGACCGCCTGCGTCCAAGGCGCGATCACCGGGATAAAGATGTTCAAAATCTGGAAGCGCCACATGACGATCACCGAAGCGGTCGTCGCCGACGAGACCGGTTCGGTTAAGGCCGTGTGGTTCAACCAGCCATATTTGATCAGCACCCTGAAGAAGGGAACTATCGTTTGCCTGGCGGGAAAACTGATCGAAAAAAATAACGGGAGCTACCTTTCCAACCCGATGTACGAAAAAGTGCGCGACAGCTTTGAAAGCGAAGAAGACTACACCCATACCGGTCGCCTGGTGCCCGTGTATCCGGAAACCGCCGGAGTCTCTTCGCGCTGGCTGCGCTACATCATCAAGCCGATTTTGAATTTCTATTCCAAACTTCCCGATCCGCTACCCGAAAAGATAATGGAGGCCCACGAATTCATGCCCTGGGAACAAGCCATAAAACAGATTCATTTCCCGGAATCGGAAGAACTGGTCGCCGGCGCGCGCAAGCGTTTCGCGTTCGAGGAATTGTTTTTCATCCAACTGGCGGTCCTGCGCGAGCGCGTGCGGTTGAATTCCGAAAAATCTCCCGCCATTCCCTTCGAAGCCGAACTGATAAAGGAATTCGTCAAAACACTGCCTTTCGAGCTGACGCAAGCCCAGCGCGAATCGACCTATCGGATCTTGAAAGACATGGAAAAACCGCGGCCGATGAACCGCCTTTTGCAGGGCGACGTCGGTTCGGGAAAAACCATCGTGGCGATGATCGCCGCCCTCGCCGCGGCCAAGGCCGGTCTGCAAGCCGCAGTGATGGTCCCTACCGAAATCCTAGCGCAGCAGCATTACGCCGGCTTTTCCAAACTCTTGGCGGCATTCGACGTCGAAATCGGCCTTCTTTGCGCCAAGCACTGCAGCCTTTCGACATACGGCGCGGTATCGCGCAACGCCGTACTGGATCAGGCCAAGAACGGCGAAACCAAGATCCTGATCGGCACCAACGCCCTCATCCAGAAAGGCGTGGATTTAAAAAACCTGGGCCTGGTAGTTTTAGACGAGCAGCACCGCTTCGGTATCGACCAGCGCGCGGCATTAGCAAAGAATCACAAGTCATCTTCCAAAAAATCGTTAATGCCCCATCTGCTGTCGATGACCGCCACCCCCATCCCCCGCACTCTGGCACTGACCGTGTACGGCGACCTGGACCTGACTCTGATCAACGAGATGCCGGCCGGACGCCTTCCCGTCAAAACCCAGATTATCCTTCCCGACGAAAGGAACAAGGCTTACGAGTTCATTCGCCAGGAAATAAAATCCGGCCGCCAGGCATTCGTAATCTGTCCGCGTATCGACCCCGACGAAGGCGAGGAACCGCAAAAACGCGACGGCATCCTGTTTGACCCCAAAGCCGATTGGTCCGGCAGCGACGCGGTCAAGGCGGTGAAAGAAGAATACGAAAAACTTTCCAAGGAAATCTACCCCGAGCTGCGCGTGGCCATGCTGCACGGTAAAATGAAAGCTCCGGAAAAAGAGGAAGTCATGGCCAAAATGAAAGACGGAAAAATCGACATCCTGGTATCGACGTCGGTGATCGAAGTCG
>JALOQL010000049.1 GCA_025453415.1 Minisyncoccota bacterium | reverse complement strand
AAATAGGGGATTTGAAGGCGAGGCAAAAAGAATTTACTGCGGCAGGCGAGAAAGCGGCCGGGTGGCTAATGCAAACGGCAAACAATAAAATTGAGGAAGCAAGATTGATTTTAGGAAAAATTACGTCAAAGAGCGATCCGTCGAAGCCCGTTAATGACGAAATGAATCCGGCGATGAAATTAATGCAAGATGCGATAAGTTTAGCGATGGTTGCCACCGAGGTCGCTCCGGAGAATGCCGGCGTCTGGCATTTGCGGGGGGATGTTTATTATGAATTGATCGGCGCGGGCGAAGGGGTTGATGGCTGGGCATTGAAGATGTACGAAAAGGCATTGGAACTGGATGCCGATTATGCTCCCAGTTGGAACGATATAGGAAGAGTTTATTTGAAGACCGATAATTTGGCGAAAGCGAAGGAAGCTTTCGATAAGGCGATTGCGCTTGACGGTGATTACATCGATCCGCATTATTATTTAGTCTTGATTAATGAGCGCGAGGGCAATGATGATGATACTGTTGCCGAGTTGGAAAAATTGTCCGCAATGGTCAACGTTTACGACACGAAGGCGCAAAACAACATCAAAGAAGCAATTCTGCGGGTGAGAGGCGGAAAACCTTTGAGCAGTGATTTCAACTCTGAAAAATAATGGCGTCAATGTATTTTCTTTACCTGATCCGGTGCGCCGACGACAGCCTCTATACCGGGATAACCACTGACTTGGAACGGCGCCTGGCCGAGCATAAAAGCAAAAAAGGCGCGCGCTACACGCGGGCGCGCGGCGCGTCAAAGATTGTCTATACCGAGGAATTTCCCACGCGATCAGCCGCGTCCAAGCGCGAGGCCGAGATCAAATCCTGGCCCCGTAGAAAGAAGCTCGCGTTAATATGCTGAACCGCCCATTCGGGCGGTTTTGGCTTGCGGTCTTGTTGGCGTTAGCGGTGATTCTCTGGTAAATTAGCATTAACCGATCAATTTAACGCCATGGAAGAAAAATTTTTGCCCTACCGGGCAAGCTTAAAAGCGATTTTCAAGAAAGGAAGTTCATACCTATTCCTTAAGGACGCCGAGGAAGGTTTTTTAGATTTTCCCGGCGGTCGGATAAATACGGATGAACGCGATGTGCCGCTTGAAAAGGTTTTGAGGCGGGAGATCGCCGAGGAGATCGGCGCCAAGGTGCGTTATGGATTGGGAAAGCCGGTTTTCCAGTATCGGGCCGCCAAGAATGGGACGGATGTCCTGATCACTGTTTATGAAGCCAAATACATTTCGGGCGATATCGTTTTGTCTTCCGAACACAGTGACGCGGTTTGGCTCGATCCCGGGGTATTCAAATTCCGGACGAGAGATTTTTTAAGTCCCGAAGGCTACCGCGCGCTGAAGAAATATCTAAATATATAACCAATATGGAATTCAAACATACGAATCTGGATATCGAGACCGAATATCCCAAATTGGTGCGGGACCGGATACCCGAGATAATTAAGAAAAACGAGAACATCGATATTCGAACAAGAACCCTTGGGAACGATGAGGAATTCTTGAAGTATCTTTTGAAAAAGATCGTTGAAGAGGCGGCCGAGCTGCAAAATGCCGCAGTCGGTACGGATGTCGAGGTCGAATTGGCCGACCTTTACGAGACAATCGACGCGGTTCTGAAAGTCCGTGGGAAAACCCGCCAGGATATCGACGCTATCGAAATTGAGAAGCGGGAAAAGAACGGCGGGTTCGAAAAAAGGATATTGATGCTGGGCAAATAAAAAATATGGACAACTGCGTTTTTTGCAATCCAAAAATCGACCGGGGCGAAAGAATCCACGAGACGGAGAATTTTTTCGTTGAGATGGGGCTTGGCGTGGCCGCGCCGGGGCACGTGATGCTGATTCCGAAATTCCACTGCGACTGCTATGCCGACATGCCGGTCTCTTTGCGGCCCGAATTCAAAAGAATGAAAGATTTGGTTTTTGGCAAAATAAAGGAGGTGTTCGGCGAGCCGTTTTTGGTGGAATATGGAATTACGCTGCAAAGCGTGCCCCATGCCCATTTGCATTTCATTCCCAAGCGGCGCGAGGCGACGCAGTTTTATCCCGCTTACCAGATAGAAAATGTTTTTTCGATAATCGGGGCGCCGGACGGAATGGGGGCGCCCGCTTCCTGGGAGGCCGCGGAACGCTTTCGGAAGGAGCATGGCGGCTATATATTCATCCAGGACGGCGCCGCGCGTTTTTTTGCCGAATTCCCGGATGATTTTCCGTCTCAAAGGTTTGGATATCGGAATTTTTTTGGCGGCAAGCTGGGTATTGCCGATGTTCCGGTCCATTGGCAGGAAATTACCGAAAATGACCTGGCAATCGACAAGGCCAAAAAAGACATCACAAAAAAATTCCTTAAATTCTAAAAGCGAAAATATGAAAAAAATATTGCTGTATGTGTTTGCGATGTGCCTTTTTTGCGCCGTGTCGCTTCCTGCGGGCGCGCAGGATTGCCCAAAGGGAATCGTCAACGACCCGTATCCGGGAAGCTGCGGGGCCTATATCGACGCCAACCGGGATGATATTTGCGACCATAGCCAGACGCTTGGTTCGGCCGCTCCCATATCGGGCGAAAAGGCGGCGGTTGGCGCCGCGGATTTCGCATCGGGAACGGAACCGCCGATCAAAAAAAATGCAACTTCGGGTTCCACCGAAGAGTACTACGTATGGCAGATCGCTTTAGCACTGACCGTCGCCTATCTGTTGTCGCTGCTGGCAGTGAAAAAAGGCCGACTGACGGCCATGGTTAACCGCAAGATATGGAATCTACTGTTGCTCGCGTCTTTTGCGGTGACCGCTTTGACTTCGGTTTTCCTTTTATTGCGGTCAAATTACGGGATTGGTTTCGATTTTCCGTTTAATTTGAGTTATTGGCATATTGAGGCCGGCCTGGTGATGATGTTGGTTTCGGTTTACCACGCGCTTTGGCATTTTCCGTATTTCAAAAGCTATTTTAATAACAAGGCCAAGCCGGCGTAATCGGGATCACTTGCGCGGCAAGACCGATCGGGCAACGATGATCGCGGCCGCAAAACATAGCAATCCTGCCAGCAAAAAGGAATCGGCGTAACTGCCGGTTTCTATCGTTTTAACGGCGCCGCTTGTGGTTTCGTAAGGAATTGATTTGATTCCCGAAACGAGCTTTGGGCCAAGCCATGGGCCGACCAGTCCGGCAACGCCGTAGGCGGAAAACATCAGGCCATAATTGGAGCCGATATTCCTGGTTCCGAAAAAGTCGGCGGTAACCGCCGGATATAACGCCAGGAAACCGCCAAAGCAAAATCCAATAAGTGCCGCAAACAGCAGGAATAGCGGATAAGCGCCCGCAATGGTTAGCATGATCAACGAAGCGCCGCAAATCGAGAACAGCAATAATAAAGTTTTCGGCCGGCCGATGCGGTCGGAAGCCAGGCCCCAGGCAATCCGGCCCAGGCTGTTGAAGATCGCGATGATCATGACCGCCAAAACGCCTTGCCCGGCGATTTGCGCAAATTCATTGGCAGTAATGGCATTGGCGGAAAATGAGGCCAATCCGATCGATTGCCAGATGTTGGTGGCGTTCATGATGACCAAAAGGCCGGCGGTCGCGCCGGTAAAATAGGTGAGCCACAAAATCCAGAATCGCGGGCGGGCCAGCATTTGGCGCGGGGTTAAGTCGGCCGCGGCATTTTTTGCGTTACCGGCTGGGGGCGTCCAGCCGGCGGGGCAGTACCCTGCCTGGGGATTTTTTAACAGGAACGCGCCGGTGACGACGGCACAAAAATAGATCAGTCCCAGATAAAGAAAAGTGGTCATGACGCCGAAAACCGAAATGAAGTAGCTGGCCAACGGCGCAAAAACCAGTCCGCCGGCGCCGAAGCCCGCGACCGCCAGTCCCGTGACCAGGCCACGCTTGTCGGGAAACCACTTGGTGCAGGCGGCGATGGGGCAGACGTAGGCAGAGCCGATTCCCGCTCCGCTAAGGATTCCATATCCCAGTATAAATTGCATTAAGCTCGTTGCCCGGGAAGCGACAAGCATTCCCGCAAGTAAAAAGAATGCGCCAAAGATAGCCACAATCCTGGGGCCGAAACGGTCCTGGAGCCGGCCGGCAATGATCATGGCAGTGGCGTTGCACGCAAGCACGATCTGCGCCGGCAACGCCAGGTCGGTGGCCGACCAATCGGGGAACTGGTTTTTTAAAGCCGGTTTGAAAACGCTGTAAATATAGATCGCGCCCAAACTGATTTGTACCAGAAGCGCCCCCAAAACCACGAGCCATCGATTATAGGTCATATTTTTTGCGTAAATGCTGTCATTCTACCAGAACCGGGTATTTGGGCAATACGCAAGCTAATATTTACAGATGTATAAATTTATGTTATAATAATAGAAAGGGATACAAATGAAGGGAGCAGTAGTCTTAGTGCTTTTACTGGTCCTGCTGACCAGTGCCGCTGCCGAAATTAGCAGCGCGGATGAGCTTCGCGATCAGGCCGCCAAGCTCGCGCACAGCCCTTCCGGGATTGTGAGCGAGTTTCGCGATTTGAATGCCACAATAGTCGGCATCGGGACCGTCAAAAACATAACCGGAAATCTTCATTGATTTCCGGATTCGTCTTTTAATTGGGCGTTAATTGCTTTTGGTGTAATTTAAACCGACCAAAGGTCGGCGTAAAATTCCAATAATCAAGCCGGCGTCAACGCGCCGGAAAAAATTATGATGATGGGTAAAATGGGCGGCTGGGGCATGCACAATATGTGTCCCGGATGCGGTTGCATGACGGGTGCGGGAATGATGGGTATGAAACATGGGTTCGAGCGAAAATATTGGACCAAAAAGGAAAAGGCCGAATGGATTAACGAACAAATCAAGGAAATGGAAATGGAGCTGGCGGGCATGAAGGAAAAACTGGCCGACTTGAATAAATAGGCATCGGATCGCACAAAAACGCCCCGCCGGTTGGCGGGGCGTTTTTGTGCGCCGGTCAGATGCTTCCCGGCGGTGCTGTCGATGCGGGCACGATCTTGCATTGGCTGTCGATGCATTGGCAGCTGCCGGTGCCGCAATCAAGCGGTCCGGAACAGACCTGGGTGCAAAGCTCATTGCAAACGGTTTTGTAATTGGCGTTAATGCAGGCGTTTGGATGGCAGCAGGTGGCGGCAACGCAATCATCGCTGGTTTTACACGATGCTTGTTCCGCCACTTGGCCGGCTCGGCAATCGACCAATGCGCGATAGCATCCCCGGATGAGCGTGCCGGCGCCCGCCATGACCGCTTGCGGGGCGCAGTTGTTGCCGGCGCAGTAAATGGTGATTGTTGCCGGCAGCATTTCCGGGCAGTTTATTCCCAGCGCGCACATGATTGCCGGTCGCGCGGAGAAAAAATAAACGCCGATCGTGAAAACCGCCGCCATAATTGCCAAAAATGAAAATAAGAAGATGTTCTTCGGCATGATATTGTAATTCCAATTATCGCAGGGCCGCCGTTAACGCAAGATTAAAAATATTTTTCACAGTATTTTAATACCTCAAATGTTAAATTGCGCGTAACGATGAGCGCGGGAAGCTCTTGCCGAACTTACCGGCAGATACGCGCTTCTTCTCAACCGAAAAGCAGCCCGATGGGGCGGCTTTTCGGGTGCGGGGCCGCCGTTGATATTGTCCGATTTTTGTGTTTAAATATAAGAATTAACAAAAAAAATGGCAACCGAAAACACAATTATTCCGACGCAAAACGTCCCCGCGGCAAAAAAGATCGGCCGGATAAAAGGCGGATATATGATCGCGATTGAAAGCGTGAAGATACTGAGCCGCAACAAATCAATTATGCTTTTTCCGTTATTGGCGCTTATCAGCGGATTATTGGTGGCAGCGGTTTTTGCGGTCGGATATCTGGTGATCTACGGCGGTACCGAAGGCGCGTTGGAGGGTATGAACGAAACCAGCCGCCAGGCAATTTTTTACGCGGCACTTTTTGTTTTTTATGTGATCGCCTCTTTTATCACGGCTTTTTTCGAGATCGGGTTAGTGACGATGGTCAGTGGCCAAATCAGGGGCCGGAAAGTCACTTTTTCCGAAGGTATGAGGGCGGCATCGGCGCGTACCGGCAAAATATTGTTTTGGTCGCTGACCGCGGCCACGGTGGGCGTGGTTTTGCAGTTGATCTCGGATAAGTCCAAGATGGCGGGCAAGATTGTTTCTTCGCTGATCGGATTCGCCTGGGGCGTGGCCACTTTTTTCATCGTGCCCGTGTTGGCGCTGGAAAACGAGACCGTGATCGGTTCGATCAAGCGTTCGGGCGGTATTTTCAAAAATAAATGGGGTGAAGCCATCATCGCCAACTTTTCGACCGGACTGTTTTTTAGCGCGATTTTGATCCTGGGACTGGTCGTGTTTCTGGTTTTTGCTTTCCTGGTCGCGCCGGCCACACCGGTGTTGGTGGTTTCGGCGGGGGCGCTGGTGGTTTTCATCTTGACGGTCATCATTGCCTCACAAGCGGTTGAAGGTATCTATCGCACCATAATTTATGAATACGCGGCCAACAATGTCATTTACAGCGGTTTTCCGCAGGAATTGGTTGTGAACGCGATAAAGAAATAGTTTTCAGATAAATTTGAAAGCTGCCGGCGGGGCGGCTTTTTCGTTTGCCGAGGATGTTTTAATCGTGGCACCACGGTGGTATAATAAGTAAACTCAATAATCATAAAAACATATGCTTGTCGAAGGAATTATTTGGGGATTGGCGATCTGGTTTATTTTGCGCGTCGTGGTGACGGGGCTGTACGTCGTGGAGCAGAACGAACGGGCGGTGAAAACCGTTTTTGGCCGGGCGCAACGCCGCGGCAAAAGCACGTTGGACGATCCGGAGCTGTCGGGTTCGCTGGATGCCGGCGAGCGCGACCGCTATAATTTCCCGCAATTGCAGGTCATTCGTCCCGGCGGGCCGTATTTCAAATGGCCCTGGGAAAGGGTTAATAAGGTTTCGGTGGCAACCAACCTGGTGAGCATCGCCTACGATCCGGAAAACCGGATGGCGAATAACGCCAACACGGTGCTGGAGGCGGTTACCAAGGACCAGCTCAACATCAATTTGAAAGGCCAGTTGCGCTATACGGTTTCGGAGCGCAATTTATACGCGTTTTTGTTCGGGGTGCAGAATCCCATCGCGCACGTGATGGGTTATTTCATTTCCATCCTGCGCGAACGCATTGCGAATTTTGAAGCGCCCAAAAAGGCCGGCGTTCCCGGAGAAGCGATCACGACCTCGCTGCCCGGGGTTTATGGCATCTCGATCAACGATCTGCGGAAAAATCTGGGCGACCTGAACATGCACATGGAGCAGGAATGCAAATCGTCGGCCGCCCGCTACGGCATCGCGCTGGACGCGGCGCTGATCACCGATATCGAGCCGCCGCAGGAAGTGGAGTCGGCGCTGGCGGCGATCAATACCGCCCACAACCAGGTGTCGTCGGAGATCAGCTTGGCTCAGGCAAGCGCGGACCAGCGCATCGTGCAGTCCAAGAAAGCCGTGGAGATCGAGACCTTGAACGCGCAGGCCGAGGTGCAGTTGCTGGAAAAGATGGCGGCGCAGTTAAACGAGATCAAGGCGGATAACAAGAAAACCCTGCCGGCTTACCTGCGCAATGTTCGGTTATCGCTTCTTACAAAGGCCAAGAAAGTTATTTTAGAGACTAAAAAACAATAATCCCATGGAAATATCAACCATAATTTTTTCAATCACGATTTTCCTGGGATTGATCACCGCCGAGATGGTGGCGCGGGTCGTGGGCGAGATCATCGGGTTTTACGCGGTGGTGCAGGAAAAGGAAGCGCGGGTCTATGTGCTTTTTGGCGATATCGTGGGCATCATCGACAAGCCGGGATTCCATTTCCTCTGGGCCGAACTCGGCTGGCGGGCGTTGTTCGTCAACTGGCTGGGCAAGGTCTATATCCGCAAGCTCGGCTTGGACCAGGAATACCTGCGCAGCATCCCGGTCAATTCCGAGGAAGGTACGCCCATGGGTATCGGCGTCTGGTGTGAGATGTTCATCACCGACCCGGTGGCGCATATTTTCAAGAACGTCGATCCGCAAGGGTCGTTGAGCGCCAACGTGAAGAACGCCACGATCAAACATTTGAGCAATCTGCCGCTGCTGGACATGCTGATCAACCGCCACTCGATGAGTTTGGCGGTGCGCGAGGATGTTTCCGCCGAATCCATCCAGTGGGGTTATAAATTGGGGAGTGTTTACATTCGCAAGGTGCATTTCCGCGACGACGAAATGGTCAAGCAGATCGAAGACAAGGTGGTTAACCGTTTGCGGCAGGTGACCTCGGCCATCAGGCAGGACGGTTTGAACCAGGTCAACATCATCAAGAGCCGCGCCGAACAGGAAGCGTCCATCGAATTTGCGCGCGCGGCCAGCATGCGGCCCAAGATCGTGGGCGAGACGATCAAAAACATTTCCAAGGATGAGGATATCCTTTCGACGATGTTTGACATCCTGGAATGCCAGCGCATCATCGACGGCCAAAATGACCTGACGCTGATTCCGGAGAGTTCGCAGCAAAATCTTTTGGCACAGCTGATGGCGGCGCAAGACCAAGTCGAAAAATCTAAGGCGGTCAAGCCCGCGGCAACGATAAAGCCCGCGACTCCCGCAATCTAGCTCGAAACAAAAACCGTCCCGCCTTGGCGGGACGGTTTTTGCTATCTTTCCAGTTTTTCTTTTAATTTCGTTATCCGGGCATAGGCCTGGTCGACGCGGTCGCGGGAGATGCGGCCGTCTTTCACGGCGTTCAGGATTGCATCCCGGGCGCGGTAGGGCGCGGTCTCATCATATACTTTGTCGTTATTGGAGAAAATAAGGATGTCGCATCCGGCATTGATGGCGCGCACGATGGAATCTTCGAATCCGTAATTGTCCACGATCGCGCCCATATCCATGTCATCGGAAAAAACCACGCCATCAAAGCCAAGCTTTTTGCGCAAAATATCGTCGATGAATTTGGGTGACAGCGTTGCCGGAAGTTCCGGGTCGATATTTTGGTCGATAATATGCGCCGACATGATCGCGTCCGCGGCATTTTCCTTTATGAGCTGCTCGTAGGGCGCCAATTCGGTCCGGTCGTAAGTTTCGGTGACATCGGCCAGGCCCAAGTGGCTGTCGCTGGCCGAGCTGCCGTGGCCCGGAAAATGCTTCAGGCTGGTCAGGACGCCAAAGCTTCGGTGCGCGGCCACGAACGCGCGCGCCAGGGCCGCGACCCGCTCCGGGTCAACCGAATACGAGCGGCCGAGGGCCCCGATGACCGGATTTTTGGGATTGATATCGACATCGACCACCGGGCCGAAATTGATATTGAATCCCAGGCCGGCCAGCTGCCGCGCCAGGGTCCAATAGGATTCCAGGGCCGCGCCCACGCCGGCTTTGCCCAGTTCTTTGGCGGCCGGGATGTCGGCAAAGCCTAGCGCGGGATCCAAGCGGTTGACCTTGCCGCCTTCGGCATCGACCGCCACCAAAAGCTTTCCGCTGGACGCGTGGCTTTTCAGGTTTGCGACCAGTTTTTTCGTTTGTTCCGGCGAAGTAATGTTTCGAGCTTCGGTTTTTGAGGGCACATCGTAATCGAAAAGAATGACGCCCCCAAGGTTTAATTCCTTGATTGCTTTAGCGATGTACGAGTTCTGGTTGGCGTCGGTGCCGCGAAAACCGATCATGAGCATCTGTCCCACCTTTTGGGCGGTATCGTCAGGTTTTGTGGCGGGCGCGGGAATGGACTTGGATGGTCCGAAGTATTCGCCGGCCAGAAGCATGGCAAAAACAAGCACGGCAATAAGTTTTATCGCTGGCCAGGGGTCGCGTCGCTGCGCGCCCAAAAAAAGAATGATCCTTTTGAAATAACTTTTTTGCACCCGATGGGGCGTCGCGGAGAATTTTTTCATAAATGTTATTGGGACCGAATTGCGGGATATTTGGCGTTATATCATATTAAGGAGCCTTTCCAAAGAGATGCAATATCAATTAAAGCGGGACCGCCTTGGGTGATCCCGTTTTGCGATCAAATAACCGCACGACAAATTACCCGGAATGTTGCCAATAATTTTTCTATTTTATAGAATCATATAATGAAAATAATTGAAAAAACATGAAGATCGGAAATATTTCAAAAAGGGATTTGTTGGGCGGAGGAATTTTTGTCGCAATTTGCGAAGCTGCCGGCGCGTTGGGCGCGTATTTTACGACGCCGGAAGTTGCGACCTGGTATTCTACGCTGGTAAAGCCCGAGATTGCGCCCCCAAACTGGGTTTTCGGACCGGTGTGGGTCACTCTTTACGCGCTAATGGGTATCGCGGCCTGGCTGGTTTGGAAAGAAACCAACCATGACGAACGCGCGCGCGAACCGTTGATGATATTTTTTACCCAATTGGGCCTGAATATCCTGTGGTCGGCACTGTTTTTCTACCAGCATTCGCCGGCGCGCGCGTTTTCGGAGCTGGTAGTGTTGTGGCTGGCGGTGCTGCTGACGATCTGGCTGTTTAAAAAGGTGTCGCGCGTTGCCGCGTATTTGCTTTTGCCTTACCTCCTGTGGATAACTTTCGCGGGGTACTTGAATTTTTTTATAATCACGCTAAACTGATTTAATGGTTCGGGAAAACCGGGCCAGAAACATTGGTTCTGCACCCAATTTACTTGGAATCTCGGACGTAGGAATCCGTTTGATAACTTTTTCTCTTTCCCGCGCGGCGGGAAAAAAATTCTTGGCGGGATTTTGCCAGTTCGTTTTTAAGTTGTGTCTTTTTGAAAACCGGGTTTGCCGGTTTTTTGTTAAAAATTGAAGTCAAGGCCGGGTTATCCACAGGCTTTTAAATGGCTTTGCCAACGAATGCATAAAAAGGATATAATCATTACACATTAATAACAACGGGACCGACCAAAATGCCGGCGGCCGTGTGTCAAAACGCTATGGAAAAAATGAGATCACTGATAGAGCAGCATAATAATTGGCGAGGCGGTTGCATCAATCTGATCGCCTCGGAAAACGTGATGTCGCCGGCGTGCGAAAAACTCTATGTTTCGGATTTGATGCATCGTTATGCCGAAGGCGTGCCGTTCAAGCGCTTTTACCGCGGCCTGACTTACGTCGACCAGATCGAGGACCTGACCCAGCAGGAATTCAAAAAGCATTTTAACGCCAATTTTTGCGATATCCGGCCTTTGTCGGGCACCATCGCCAATTACGCGGCGTTCGCGGCGATCTCGCAGCGGGGAGATAAAATCCTTTCCCTTGGTATCGAGCACGGTTCGCACGTCTCGCACGAAAAACCGGGCGCGGCCGGGACTTTGGGGTTGGAAGTGGGCGCGCTGACCTTCAACGACGATTGCACGATGAATGCCGAGGAATCCTGCGCCAAAATTATTGAAACCAAACCGCGGTTTATCGTCATCGGCGGCTCGGTCATATTGTTTCCGCAGCCGGTAAGGGAATTGCGGAAAGCCTGCGATCAGGTGGGCGCCAAGATAATTTATGATGCGGCGCATGTCCTGGGGCTGATCACGGCGGGTATCTTCCAGGATCCGCTGGCCGAAGGCGCGGACCTGATAACCACCTCTACGCACAAGACGTTTCCCGGGCCGCAGGGCGGCATGATCATGGGCAATATCGACGAAGCGACGCAAAAGAAGATCCAGCTGGCGGTATTTCCGCAATTTTCCTCCAACCACCATTTGCACCGGATGCCGGCGTTGTACGGCGCTTTGCGCGAGATGCAGGAGTTTGGCAAGGATTATGCCGCGCAGATCGTCAGAAACGCCCAGGCGCTGGGAGCGGCGCTTTATGAGGCCGGATTCAATGTGCTGGCCAAGGACCGCGGCTTTACGCAGTCGCACCAAGTTCTGGTTAATTGCGGCCAGCCGGGAGCGGGCCATGAGGCCGCGGTAGCATTGGAACAGGCGAACATCATTTTGAATCGTCTTACAAACGCAAATATTTCGGCAACAGACAAAAATGTCCTCCGTGGCGAAGCACTGTTTTTCCGTGCTTTCGCTTACCGTATCCTGGCCAACTTGTTTGGCGGAGTGCCAATCATCACGGAGGAAATCAATGTTCCCCGCCGCGATTTTGTCCGGGCAAGCCGTGTAGAAACCTATACCCAGGCGAAAAACAATTTAGTCGAAGCCATCCCGTTGCTGAACAATATTGATGTCGTCAAGGACGGTAAGATTTCCAAACAGATGGCGCAACACCTCCTGGCGGAAATTTATATTTCCCTTGGAGAATACGATAACGCCATCAATGAG
>JALOQL010000002.1 GCA_025453415.1 Minisyncoccota bacterium | reverse complement strand
GTCGTGCTCGTCGAGCATGTCGCAAATAAATTTTGTCCAAAGCTTCAAGATGTCCAAGGGGATGAAGGTGACCTGCACCTTCACCAATAGGAGGAAATAGATTGGGGCCATGCAGAGGGCAATCTTCGTATGGAGATCAAGGCAAGCGGTTTGGCACAGAGGCAAGGCCTCTGTGCTTTTCAATCAAGGGGAATTGTAATATATTACAAATATGCGAAACTTTGCGGTAAAAACCGGTACTTTTTTGTTTTGTCTCGTTTTTGCGGCGCTGGCGGTATCTTTGCCGTACGGCGTTTTTGCCGACACTTACGGCAACAATTTTACTTTCAATATCGACAAAACTTATGATTTGACCGGCCGCGCCAAGCTTTCGGCCACTCTGGTCTGGGTGGGTGGCCGGATATATTTTTATGTCGACGACCAATGGTGGAATAGCCTGGCGGCCGGCGATAAGGTGAAGTACAGCGCCGCGTTTCAAAGCCTGGATACGGAATTTCACAACAATATTTCCCCTAAGCTGACCTCGCTTTGGGGTACCGATGTCAATCCGGTGGTCAATAAGGACGGCAAGATCACGGTCCTGGTCCATCCCATGATCAAGGATGCCGGCGGTTATATTAACACCGGCGATGGCTACACCAAAAACCAGGTGCCGGCCTCCAACGAGCGGGAAATGGTCTATTTTAATACCAAATTCGTCGATGCGGCGCTGGCCAAGGCCTATTTGGCGCATGAGTTTACCCATTTGATAACTTTCAACCAAAAGGATCGCCTGCGTGGCGTGACCGATGAGGTTTGGGCCAACGAGGCGCGCGCGGATTATTCGTCGACTGTTCTGGGATACGACAATCCCTATGCGGGCAGCAATTTCGAACAGCGGGTAAAATCGTTTTCTGGAGACACGACCAAGAGTTTGGTGGAGTGGGCGAACAAACCGGCAAACTACGGCGCGGCGCATCTTTTCATGCAGTACGTTGTGGACCAGTACGGAACGGGCGTGATCGCCGACACGATGCTCACCGAAAAGACCGGTATCGATTCTTTTAATTATGCTTTGCGTAAAAACGGCCATAACATTGATTTCATCCAGGTTTTCCGCAACTGGCTTGTGGCGCTGGCGGCTAACGATTGCCGTTTGGGCGGCCAATATTGCTATAAATTCACGGGCCTCAAAAACTATAATGTCGCTCCGCGCATCAATTTCCTGCCGAGTTCCGACCAGGTATCGCTGGGGGTTACTTATAACGCGGATTATTTTTCCGGAAGCTGGCAAAAGATCGTGGGCGGCGGCGGCAATTTGACGCTGACATTTGCGGGCGGGCCCGAAGCCGGTTTTATGGTTCCGTATATGCTTTGTTCGACCGATAACCAAAACTGCAAAGTGGGCGATCTGGCGGTGGGCGGCGACGGGAAGGCGAATTTATCTTTGCCGGATTTCGGCAAACAATATGCTTCGCTGATGCTTATGCCGTTCGCGGCCGGAAAAACCTCGAGATTCGGCAGCAACGGCAGCGGCGGGCATTTATTGTATTCGTTGCAGGTAACGCTGGCGCAGCCAAGCGCGGGCCAAAACGACCAGGATCTGCAGGCAAAGCTTTTGGCGCAGATCGATTATTTGAAAAAAGAGATCGCGCGGCTGCGCGCGCTTCTTTTAGCCAAACTGGCTGTGGCGACGGCAAATGTGAATTATTCCTGCAAACAAGTAACCGCCGACCTGTATTTTGGCATCGAAAACTACAACCAGGTCTACTGCCTCCAGCAGATCTTGAAAAACGAAGGTATGGCGGTGACGCTCAACGGCCGGTATTCCGAAGAAACCAAAGCGGCGGTGACCAAATTCCAGGAAAAATACGCGGCGGCGATCCTGACGCCCTACGGGTACAAGAACGGCACCGGTTACGTGGGCCCGGCGACGCGCAAGAAATTAAACGAAATTTTAAGCCAATAAAGGCAATATGAACCTAAATGAACTGATCGGGAGGAAGGAGGCGAAGGTCGCGATAATCGGAATGGGGTATGTGGGGCTGCCGCACGCGCTGGAGATCGCCAATGCCGGGATGAATGTCATCGGGTTGGATATCCAGCAAAAAAGGGTGGAAGCGCTGAACCGCGGGGAATCCTACATCCAGGACGTGAAAGACGGCGACCTCAAAAAAATAATCGAAGCGGAAAAATTTACCGCTTCGATTGATTTCGCGTCGCTCAAGAATGCCGATGTGATAATCATTTGCGTGCCCACGCCTTTGGACAAATACAAGATTCCCGATATTTCCTATATCCAAAATTCGGCAAGGGAAATTAAAAAATATTTGCGGCCGGGGCAGCTGATCGTCCTGGAAAGCACCACTTATCCGGGTACGACCGACGAGGTGCTTTTGCCGATGTTCGAGGAAGGCGAGCTGAAGTGCGGCCAGGATTTTTATTTGGCGTTCGCGCCCGAGCGCATCGACCCGGGCAATACCATGCCGCTCAACGAAGTGCCCAAGGTGGTGGGCGGGATTACGCCCGAGTGCACCAAGCTGGCCGCGTTGTTCTATTCGCAGTTTTTGAAGCACGTCCATCCGGTTTCGTCGGCGCGTGCCGCGGAAATGACCAAGATCCTGGAAAATACCTACCGGTTGATCAATATTTCCGCCATCAATGAGCTGGCGCTCCTTTGCGGCAAGATGGATATTGATATTTGGGAAGTGATCGAGGCGGCCAAGACCAAGCCCTACGGATTCCAGGCCTTTTATCCTTCGCCAAAGGTTGGCGGCCATTGCATCCCTCTCGACCCGTTCTATCTTTCATGGAAAGCCAAAGAGTACAACTTCTGGCTGCGTTTTATCGAACTTGCCGGGGAGATCAACGAGCAGATGCCGCACAATGTCGTTGCTAAAACCGGGTTTGCGCTCAACCGGGCCGGGAAACCCCTCAACGGTTCCAAGATATTGATCTGGGGCGTGGCCTATAAAAGGGATATCAACGATCCGCGCGAAGGCGGCGCGGCCGATATCATCGCCAATCTTTTGCGCAAAGGCGCCAAGGTTGATTATTTCGATCCCCATATTTCCGAATTTTCTGTCCCGGCCGGAAATTACATGCTGAAAAACGGCCATCCGGTAGCGCTGCGTTCCTTGGCCGAAGGCATTGGCGCGGCCGAAGACTATGACGCGGTGGTCATTTTAACCGACCATTCGGGTTTTGATTATGAAAAATTGGCCGAAAACGCCAAGCTGGTCATCGATACCCGCAATGCGGTCAAATCGCGCAATCATAAAAATGTTTTTCGATTCTAATCATATGAAGTTTGTTATCATTGGTACAGGATTTATTTTCCGCAACCATTTGCGGGCCATCCGCGAAACCGGCGGCGAGATTGTTGACGTTTGCGATATCACGCACGGCCGGGGAGAAGAGTGGAAAAAATTGGTTGCCAATCCCGAGGCGGATTGCGCTGTCGTGCTGGCGCCCAATTATCTGCATTATCCGATCGCGGTCGCGGCCAACGAGGCGGGGAAGATCGTTTTGAGCGAAAAACCCATGGCGATCAAATCCGAACACATCCGCGATTTGATGAAACGCCAAAACATATTCGTGGTCCAGCAATTGCGTTACCATCCGGAATACCAACGCTTGGAAAAGGAAATTTCCGCCAAGGAGCGATACGATATTAAAATGGATATTTTTGTTTACCGCGACCGGCACTATTTCGAGGGTTGGAAAGGTGATATCGATCGGTCGGGCGGCCCGCTCTTCGTTTTAGGCCCTCACTATTTTGAGCTGTTGTTGAATCTTTTCGGACCAGCGACCGAAGCGAGAATGGATGCGTTTGACGGTAAGACCGGCACCGGGATCATTAAAGGCGCGAACTATGATTGCGCGTGGCGGGTTAGCGTCGGCGCCAAGATCGATGAGCCGTGGAAAAGGGAATTTACCATTAATGGCGAGCAGGTAAATTTTTCAAAGAAGGAAAATTTAGCCGAAGAAAACCTGCACCAGTTCGTTTACCGCGACTTGACGCGGGGAAAGGGCGTGACTCCCGCCGAGGTTTTGCCGCCCATCGAACTTATCGAAAAATTATATGCCGATTACCATTCATAGTACCGCCGAAGTTTCCCCGAAGGCCGTTATCGGCGACGGAACAAAGATTTGGCACAACGCCCAAGTGCTCGAGGGAGCGGTCATTGGAGAAAATTGCGTTATCGGCCATAATTGCTTGGTCGGCGAAGTGACTGTCGGCAACGGCGTCAAGATCCAGTCCAACACCGATGTTTGGCATAAGGTTACCTTGGAGGATTATGTTTTTGTGGGTCCGTCGGCGGTATTTACCAACGATTTGAATCCGCGGGCAAAATATCCAAAGACCAAGGAAGAATGGTTGCCGACGCTGGTCAAAGAAGGTGCTACTCTTGGCGCCAACTCGACGGTCGTTTGCGGTTCGACCATCGGCAAATGGGCGCTCATTGGCGCCGGCGCGGTGGTCAAAGGCCAAGTTCCCGATCACGCGTTGATGGTGGGCGTGCCGGCCAAGCAGATCGGTTGGGTCTGCGAATGCGGCATTAAATTGGAATTTGTTTCTGGATCCGGTGGCCAAGAAGCGGGAAGCTGTTCGGCTTGCGGCCGGAAATATACCAAGAAAGGTCAGGAGGTCGGATTAGCTTAAAATCAATTTTAATATGCAGCCCATGGATAAAATCGCGGTCATTGGCGGGGGGGTCATGGGGCAGGGAATCGCCGTTTTATGCGCCCGACGCGGCTACGCGGTGCTGGTTTGCGAACCCGATGCGGCCGCCCGGCAACGGGCAGCGGCGGAAATCAGCAAAATATTCGGCAAGGATTTTCAAAAAGGAAAGATCACCCAGCCCGATTTTGAAAAGGCGCTCAAACAGGTTCGAATTATCGATGATATCGGCGAGGCCGCCGGCGCGGCGTTCGTTTGCGAAGCGATCAATGAGGATTTGGCCAGCAAAAAAGCGCTTTTTGCCGAGCTGGATCGCGCTTGTCCGCCGGAAACGATCTTGGCATCAAACACTTCGGCGATCACGATTTCCGAGATCGCGCGTGATTTGTCCGGAAGGGAGCGGATCACGGGGATGCATTTTATGAATCCGCCGTTCATCATCGATCTGGTGGAAGTCGCGCCCGGCGCGGACACTTCGGCTAAGACCGTGGAAAGAACGATGGAATTCGCGCGAAACCTGGGCAAGGTTCCGGTATTGGTCAAGGATTCCCCGGGTTTTTTGCTGAACCGCCTGCTTTTGCCCATGATCAATGAAGCAGCTTTTTGTTTGCAGGAGGGGATTGCGTCAAAAGAGGATATCGACAGAATAATGAAATTAGGCGGCAAATTTCCCATGGGGCCGCTGGAGCTGGCCGATTTGATTGGTTTGGACGTTTGTTTGAGGATAATGGAAGGTCTTGAGCAGGGTTTTTCCGACAAAAAATACCGTCCTTGTCCGCTTATCCGGGAAATGGTAGAACGAGGATATTTAGGGCGTAAAACAAAAAAGGGTTTTTATGAATATTAGTTATCGCAAGAGGCGAGGATCAATCTTATGCCAATAATACAAAATTGGTTCGTGAGCGGATTGCTGGCCGCGGTTTTTTACGGGGCGATGATATTGGTTTATAAAAAATTGTTATTGATGGGCGTCAAACCCTTGGTCTTGAATTTTTTCCTTTTCGGGCTGGTGTTCCTGGGTTTTTTCATCTGGAATGCCATTGAGAAAAGCGATCTTTACGCCGTGACGCCGAAAATGTTTCTATTTTTTGCCATTGCCGCGATATTTTCGCTTTTTGCTAATTTTTTTGATGTTAACGCGATAAAAATGGCACCGAATCCTGGTTACGCGACAACATTGAAATCATGCCAATTCGTCCTCGTTGCTTTGCTCGCGCCGATACTGTTCCATTCTTCCTTGGGCGTTTACTCATTTGCCGGTATCTTGTGCGTGATTTTCGGGATTTTTTTAATAGGGAAATAATAATCGATTATGGAATTTTTCGACCTTAAAAAACAGTATCAATCGATAAAGGAAGAAATTGACGGGGCGGTTTTGAGAACGCTGGAAAACGGCGTTTTTATCGGCGGCCCCGAAGTGGCGGCTTTTGAAAAAGAGGCGGCCGTTTTTTTGGAGACCGCGCACGCGATTACTCTCAATTCGGGTACGGACGCGCTTTACCTGGCATTGAAAGCCTTGGATATCGGGCCGGGCGATGAAGTGCTGGTACCGGATTTTACTTTCATCGCCACGGCCGAAACGGTGGCCCAGTGCGGCGCCGTGCCGGTTTTCGTCGATATCGATCCGGTAACGTTCAATATCGATCCCGAAGATATCGAAAAAAAGATAACTTCCAGAACCAAAGCGATCATCCCGGTCCATCTTTTCGGCCGGGCCGCGGATATGACGGCGATTTCCAAAATCGCCAAGGACGGTAATTTGTATGTCATCGAGGACGCGGCGCAGGCGATGGGTGCAAAGTGCGGTCAAAAATTTTGCGGCACCGTCGGCGATATCGGCTGTTTTTCCTTTTTCCCGACCAAGAATTTGGGGGCTTACGGCGACGGGGGAATGCTGACGACCGATAACGACGATATCGCGCAAAAAATAAAATTATTGCGCGCTCACGGTTCTTCGCCGACAAACAAATATTTGCATTTGACCCTGGGGGTCAATTCGCGCCTGGACGCGATCCAGGCCGCGGTCCTGCGGGTGAAATTGCGCCATTTGAACGACTGTAACGATTTGCGGATCGGAATTGCCGAAAAATACAACGAAAGTTTGGCGGGAGCGGGCGATATGATTTTTCCGGGGATCGGAAGCGGCCGGGAATGCGTTTTTCACCAATACACGATCACGACCGACCGGCGGGATGCGCTGCAAAAATTTTTAAAAGAACGCCAGATCCCGACGATGGTTTATTATTCGGTGCCATTGCATTCCCAGCCGGCATTCGAATACCTCGGGATCGAGGCCGGTAGCTGCCCGAACGCGGCGCTAATTTCGCAAAAAGTTATTAGCTTGCCGATCTATCCGGAATTTTCCGCCGATGAACAGGAAATAGCGCTAAAAACAATTAAAGAATTCTATGGGGGATAACAAAAAAAAGATTGCCATTGTCGTGGGGGCGCGGCCGAATTTCATAAAGATCGCGCCTCTTTTTTGGCAATGGCGAAACCATCCTGATTTTTTACCGGTCTTGGTCCATACGGGCCAGCATTACGACTATGAGATGTCGCAGGTTTTTTTCCAGGACCTGGAAATTCCCAAACCGGATTACAACCTGGGTATCGGTTCGGACACGCATGCGCGCCAGACGGCCAGGATGATGGAAGCGATCGAAGAGGTTTTGCAAAAAGAAACGCCGGATATCGTGGCGGTGGTGGGGGATGTCAATTCCACACTTGCCGGCGCCCTGGTGGCGGCAAAAATGCATATACTGGTTGCCCATATCGAAGCCGGGCCGCGCGCTTTCAATCGGGCGATGCCCGAAGAGATCAACCGGCTGGTGGCCGACCATGTTTCGGACGCGCTCTTTTGCCCGGTCCGATCTTCGGTGGCCAATCTGGAACGGGAAGGCCTGGGCGAGCGGGCGCATAACGTCGGCGATCTGATGTATGATTCTTTCCGGCGCGGAAAACGTTTTGCCGACAATTCGACGATCATCGAAAAAACCGGGCTGGCAAAAAATACATATTTGCTGGTCACGATCCACCGGCCTCAGAACGTGGATGATCCGGCGGTTTTGGGCCGGATCCTGGGAGCGCTTGCCAATACCGGGCCGGCGGTTTTCCCGGTCCATCCGCGTACGCGCGCCGCAATGGATAAAAACAAGATTCGGCCGGCGGAAAACATCAAGCTTATCGATCCGGTCGGTTATCTGGACATGATGGCGCTTCAATCCGGAGCTAAAAAGATCGTTACCGACAGCGGCGGCATCCAAAAAGAGGCCTATTGGACCGAAGTTCCCTGCGTGACTCTTTTGGAAGAAAATTGCTGGCCGGAAACTGTGGCCGCGGGATGGAACACTTTGGCGGGGACGGATATTGGCAAGATGGAAAAGGCCATTGCCGCCCCGGTGCCGCAAACTCGCCCCGGCAATGAATTCGGGGACGGCAATGCCGCCGGCAGGATAACCGCCATGCTCGAAAAAATGGCGTCCGCAAGATAACACCCGGCAAGCGGCGGACCAAAAAAATGCTGTTAAGCCTCGCAACAATTTATTTTGCCGCCGGTATCTTGCTTGCCGCGGCCGTCATTGTCAGGCCGAAATTATTTTGGCCGGTTCTGGTCGCCGCGTCGGTTTTTTCCGCGGGCTTGATGGCGGCAGGATATACCTTTTTCGACGAATATTTTATCGGTTGCGCGCTTGCCGGCGGCATTTTCGCGTTGTTCCTGGGAAGGGTGAAATTTTATGAAAGGAAAAAGGGGATAGCGGAATCGTTGCATGGCGTGGCATTTGCCTTGCTTGTTTCATACATGGTTTTTGAAAGCCTGCGCGGCATGGCGGTCATGGCAAGCCCCGAGAAAGCGCGCTGGATAGTTTTTTTCCTGATGCTTGGGCTGGTCGGTTTTATCGCATCCAAGAAAAATTTTCCGATGCCTTCCGGCCGCCGGCTGGCATTGCTGGTTTCGGGAAGTTTTGCGGCCTATCTTTTTTACTATATCGTTTACGGTTTTTTGACCGAAAAATTGCGCGGTTTGAGCCGCTACGCCATCCAGCCGGGCGAATGGTCAACGACCGCTTACGCGCTTTTTCCCGCGGTCATCGGCGTGCCGGCGGCGATCATTCTGATGATGGACAAGTCCCGCTCATATCGCGTTATCGGCGGTTTGACTTTGGGCCTGGCGGTTTTGGCCTCGCTTTATTATTCGGCGCGCATCGCGCTTTTGGCGATCGTCGCGTTTGTTTTGACGTCGGTATTTCACCTCGGCCTCAAAAGGATCGCGGTTTTCGCGGTATTTTCCGTCTTGATGATCGGTTTGGTGTATGGCGTGGAAAATCGCGGCGAATTGGCGCGCATAAGCGGCGCCGTGGCCAAATCGCTTTACGGCGCGGTGCAAAACATCCGTTTTTGGGAAAATTCACCCAAGGATATTGACCGACGTGTGCATTTGGAGAGCAGTTTCATGGCGGTGGGCGGCAATTGGCAGGTCGCGCTTTTCGGCTACGGTTATCGCGTCCACGGCAATGTCATCGGGCCTTATTTGCGCCGGCTTTATGAAGAAAAGGGATTTCCGGAGCTGGCCGCCGGGGTGGGCGCCAACGAATCGACCGAGGGATTCACGGCATTGCTGGTGGATACCGGTTATGTCGGGATTTTCCTATTGCTGTTGAATTTTTCTTTCGCCGCGCTGGCCGTTATGTTCGTGAACGGGAATAAAAATCGTTTTTTGCTGGTATCGGGATTGGCAATCGCAATTTTGTGGCTTCCGGTCATAAATATGCTTGACGCCATGTTTTTTTACTTATTGGCGATGCCCAACGGCCTGATGGCGCGGCTGGCCGGAGACAGCCAAGAATCAAATATAAACGCATGATCGATGGCAAACCCATAATTTGTTTTTTCGGCGACGCCGCGGCGCGGCATCTTTGGCGCTGGACGCGCTATTTTGCCCAGCAGGGTTACCAAGTCCATGTCGTTACTTTGAACGGCGAATTGGTTGACGATTACGGACCGGTTAAGGTCCATGTCATTAAAAAAACCGTCAATGCCGCCGGCCCCGTGGCGCGCCTGGCCAACATCGTGCCGGCATTTTTTGCCGCCAAAATGATTTTGCGAAAAGTGCGGCCGGATATCATCCATGGCCAGGATCTGGGCGGGAATTCGTGGCTGGCGGCGCTTTGCGGTTTCCATCCGTTGATCGTCACGCCGTGGGGTAGCGACGTCTTGATCCATGCCAAGGCCGACCGGGTGGCAAGGATGATGACCGGGTTTGCTTTGCGCCGGGCTGATCTGGTCGTATGCGACGGTGAAAATACCAAGGAAGCGGTAAAGAATTTTGGAATTCCGGAAGAAAAGATAAAATTGTTCACTTTCGGGGTTGATATCGATAAATTCAAACCGCCGGCCGGCGACGCGGCACGGGGAAAGGCCGTGGTCAGTACGCGTTTTCTGACTCCGGTCCACGACGTGGAGACCTTGGTAAGAGCCGCCGCGATCGTTATAAGGAAAGTTCCCGAAGCAAAATTCGTTTTGGTTGGCGATGGCGAACAAAAAGGTTATCTCCAAAAGCTGGCCACTGATCTGGGTATTGCCGGAAACATCGAATTTTCCGGCCGGGTTTCGGAAGCCCGGATGGTTTCCTGTCTGCAAACCGCTGATATTTACGTTTCCACTTCCTTGTCGGAAAGCGGTTTGGCCGCCAGTACCGCGGAGGCGATGGCTTGCGAGCTGCCGGTCATCAATACGGATTCGGGCGATATCCGGCTCTGGATCAAAGACGGGGAAGGCGGGTTTGTGATTCCTTTGAAAGACTATGAATTATTGGCGGAAAAGATATTATATTTGTTTGATAATGATGCGGCCAGGGCGGCGTTTGGCAAAATAAACCGCGCCGTTATTTGGGAAAAGAACAATTATTATAAGGAAATGGCGGGTATCGACGCCATTTATCGCCGGATGATCGGAAATAAAAACCATGGACACGAACAATAATTTCACATTGCCGCTCGTCAATGCCCATGCCCACGCGGCCATGGTGGGCTTTCGCGGTTTGGCCGAGGACTTGCCTCTGGAGGTTTGGCTGAACGAACATATTTTTCCGGCCGAACGCGCCCGGGTTACGCCGGCGTTTGTGTATGAGCAAACAAAGGCCGCGATCGCGGAAATGCGGGCCAACCGCGTTGGGCTCTTTCGCGATATGTATTTTTTCGAAGACGAAGCGGCGCGCGCGGCCGAGGAGATGGGAATGGCGGCGGTGGTCGGGGAGGGAATCCTTGATTTTCCGACTCCCAGCGCGGCTAATAGCGGGGAAGCGCTGGAGGCTACCGAGAAACTGATCGCGAAATATCGCGCCAGCGAATACATTAAGGTTGCAGTCTCGCCCCACGCTATTTATACCGTTTCCGAAGCGACGCTGTTGAAATGCAAAAAACTTGCCGACAAATACGGAACCCTGTTGCACATCCATTTGGCCGAAACCAAGAAGGAATTCGATGATTGCCAAAAAACCAACCATTGCTCGCCGGTGGAATATATTGACCGCTTGGGATTGCTGGACGAGCGGGCGCTATTGGCTCATTGCGTTTGGGTGACCGACCATGATATCGAGATCATCGCCCGGCGGAAAGCAAATGTCGCCCATTGTCCGCTAAGCAATCTGAAGCTTGGTTCGGGAATCGCGCCGGTGGAGAAGATGTTAAAAGCGGGCATTAATGTGTGTTTGGGGACTGATGGCGCGGCCAGTTCCAACCGTTTGGACGTTTGGGAAGCGGCCAAATTCGCGGCCCTGCTCCAAAAGGGCGTTAATTGCGACGCTGGCAAAATCCCGGCAAAAGAAGCGATTCGGATGGCCACGGCCAATGGCATGAAAGCGCTGGGGTTTGGACGGATTGGCGGAGTGGCGTCAGAAGAAGTCGAATCCCGCATTGAAAATGCCGCGGATTTTAACCAGCTTTACTTTTTGCAGGCCCAGGAGTTATAAAAATTTCCGCTTTTCATGAAAGAGAAAATAATAGCGTTCATCAGCCGTTATCCGATACTGCATTCGCTGTCCAAAAAGACGTATTGGGCTGTTTTAGGGATTTTGGCCGTGATTGCCGGCGCAAGTATGGCGCGGCGCCGCTGGCTGGGCCGATCCCGGGAGGAAGTGGCTAAGGACCTGGAGAACCTTAACCATCCGCATCGCGCGTTTTTGGCAAAAAAAATTGCCGCGGCGGGGCCGTTTGAGTCGGTCTTGGAAGCGGGATGCGGCTATGGCGCCAACCTTTATTGGCTGGCTCGGGAATTTCCCCAAGCTCGCTTAACCGGCATTGATCTTGATCCGCGTTCGATCGAGCAGGGGCGGCGATTATTTGTCAAAAATAATTTGACAAATGTCGAACTGGCGGCGATGAAAATGACGGAATTGGATAAGATCCCGGATAAAAGCTATGACGCGGTCTTTACGGACGCGGTCCTGCTTTACGCGGGTCCGGAAATTATTGAAAATGTAATCGGCAATTTGCTGCG
The DNA here is from genome assembly GCA_025453415.1 of Minisyncoccota bacterium. GTDB lineage: Bacteria > Patescibacteriota > Minisyncoccia > Minisyncoccales > UBA5738 > UBA5738. The sequence goes on along the minus strand of JALOQL010000002.1, from coordinate 31,276 downwards.
GATCGCGCGGAAGTCGCTTTTCCTGCTTGAATGGCATTCGGATTCGGCTCGTGGCCGGGGGGAATACTGGCGCGGCTGCTGGCGCCGCGATTACCGCCGGCTCTTGGGAAAATATGTCGCCGCGGATAAGATCACCGCGGAAAAAATACCGGCCGATGTTTGGCCGGACAAGAATTGGCAGGAAGCCGGTTATTTGGTCTCGGTAAAAAATATCGAGATTTGAAACATGGAAATTTCAGTCATCATTCCAACATACAAGCGAACGCGCGATCTTGACGAATGCCTGGGGTCGATCTTGGCGCAAAGCGAATTGCCCGTCGAGGTGCTGGTGGTCGATAACGGCGATGATGCCCCGACCCGCTCTTTGGTGTCGCGAAGGAAAGACGAATTCGCGCGCCGCGGCGTCCGATTGGATTATTTGGAGAACCGCCAAGAGAATAGTTTGACCGTGGCGCGCAACCTTGGCGTCAAAGCGACCCATGGCGAGATCATTATTTTTTTGGATGACGATGTGATCCTGGACAAGGATTATGTCCGCGGAATATCGGCGGTTTACCGCAAGCAGCGCCAGGCGCTGGGAGTGCAGGGATATATCAAGCAGGAAAGGTTTTCTTTAAAAAGGAATTTTTTTCGCCGGATGTTTTGCCATTACCATTTGGAGAACAATCGCTGTCGGGCCTTGCCGTCCGTGAGCGCGACCTATCCGGCGCGGCTGGACCGGGTAATAGGCTGCGAATGGCTTTCCGGCGCCAACCATTCTTTCAAGAGGCGGGTGTACGGCGAATTCTTTTATGACGAAAACCTAAAGAAATATTCCGACGGCGAGGACCTGGAATTTTCCTACCGCGTTTTCAAAAAATATCCCGGTTCGCTTTTCATCACTCCGGCGGCAAAACTTGTCCATAAAAGCTCGCCGGCGGGCCGGGCGGCGGCCAAAGAATTCATTTACATGCGCCAGGTTTACGGATGGTATCTTTTTTGCAAGCTCTTTGGCCGCGGCCGCCGCGATCGCTTTTGCTATGTTTGGAGCCGCGCCGGCGAGCTGGGTTTTACCCTGGCAAGAGTTCTTTTTTCAAAAGACCGGAAGGCGGCGTTTGCGGAATTAAAATGGCTGGCCGCGGCTTTTTGGTATTGTTGGCGCCATCGAAACCCGATCAAGGCCGGCCGGCTGGATTTTTTCAACGATACGGTTGCGGGCAAAAAAACGGTGCCGGCGGTTGATAATGCACCGCCTGCGTGTTAGTTTACTATTGAAGATTCATAATATGAAACCAATCATTAAAAAACTAATTACCGGCCAAATAACCCCCGGCCAGGTCATCAATTACGCCAAATATAAATTCCTGCCCCGGGGCCCGCGGCTGTTTTACGATCCGATCGAGCTGTCGATACACGTTACCAATCGGTGCACTTATGCTTGCGACATGTGCCAGACCCATTCCAAAAAGATCAAACACAGCGGCTACAACTACCCCGGCGGCCGCGACATCGATTTTGAAACTTTCCGCCGTTTCGCGGATAGATTCCGCAACGCGCAAGGGATCTCTTTCATCGGTACCGGCGAGCCGCTGCTTAATCCGGATTTTTTCAAGATGGTCCGTTACGCGGTGTTTGAGCGCAAGATGAATGCCGTAACGGTTTCCAACGGCACCGTGCTGGATGACAAGATAAACGACGTTCTGGAATGCGGGTTGGCGGCGATCGAGATCAGCGTTGACGGCCACAACGAGGAAGAATTCTTCCGCATGACCGGCCAGCCCAGGGAATTCCATGCCAAGGTCCGTGAGAACGTGATCAAGCTGGTTGCCGAAAGGAACGCGCGGAAATCGCAGCTCGAAATAACATTTTCTTATATTTTGGACCGGCAGAATGTCAAAGATATTTTCAAGATGATCGACTACGCGCGCCAATGCGGCGTTGACGGCGCGACTTTCCATAACTTCCTGCCCTCGCCCTCGCCGGGATTCACCGCCGAGGAGCGGTCGTTGTTTCGCGATGATGCCGATGCGGTCAAGATCTTGGACCAAGTGAAGAAAGGGGATTGCGGCCTGAAGATCAATATGCCCACGCTTTTGGACCGCAACCGCCGGGAGCGTTACTGCGCGGATTATTTCCGCCTGATCCGGGTCGACGGCGAAGGGGACGTGGGCGGCTGCACCGGCCAGATACTGAACATGCGCGGCAATGGCAAATTCTACGACAAGGACGTTTGGAACAACGCCCACTTCCAGGAACGGCGGCGGGATTTCTTGGATAAAAGACGGCCCGAACTTGCCCCTTGCCGGACCTGCCCCTGTAATAATATTTGAAGCATGGTGTCCGAAAGCGTAACCGGCAAACGCCGGTTGAAGGTGCTTTTTATCACCGGAAGCTATCCCACCAAAGACCATCCGGCCGATAACGTTTTTGTGCGCGAACACGCGAAAGCCGCAAAGATAAATGATGACGTGCGGGTTCTGTATTGGATCCAGGCGGATTCGGGGGCAAGACGATTGTGGCAGATTGAGGAGGAAAGCGACCCGGAAGTGGCGCAGGGGATTGTCACTTACAGATTGTTTTACCGAAAACCGCGTTTGCCGGGAACTTCGCTGGCAACATATCTATGGTGTGTCGGCCGCGCTTTCCGGCAAATTAAAAGAAGTGGTTTTACCCCGGATGTGATTCATGCCCATGTCTATGTTTCCGGATTGGCGGCGGTTGCCATTGGCCGGCGCCTCGGTATTCCGGTCGCGGTCACCGAACATTGGAGTATTTTTTCTCGCAAAGCTTTGCCGGCGTCAGAGATATTAAAAGCCCGTTTGGCGTTCGGCTTGGCGGACGCGGTGTTGCCGGTGAGCCAGCCGTTGATGGCAGCGATCCAATCCTACGGGATCAAAGCTAATTTCCGCGTCATTCCCAACGCGGTGGATACTTCGATTTTTTTTCCGGAGTCAAAGTGCGGAATCGATGGGCGGCCCAAGCGGATCGTGTTCGTCGGAAATCTGCTTCCGGAAAAGGGGATCGGCGATATATTGGAGGTGCTGGTAAAGCTAAGGGAGCGTTCCGGTTGGCAAATGCATATTTTCGGCGGCGGGCCGCGTCAGGGAGATTACGAAGAAATGGCGCGGCAATTGGGGATCGGCGATCGGGCCATTTTCCATGGTTTACAGCCAAAACAGGAGGTTGCCCGGATGATGCGGCAATGTGATTTTATGCTGCATCCCAGCTATGGGGAAACTTTTGGCGCCAGCACGGTCGAGGCTTTGGCTTGCGGTATTCCGGTGGTGGCCTATGATATTCCGGCATTTCGCCGGACTATCAGCGCGAACCGGGGAATACTGGTGCCGTTGGGCGACAAATCCTCATTGGCCGCCGCGGTGGTCCGAATGCTGGATCATTGCCAGGATTATGCGCCAAAAGAGTTGAACAGGTATGCCGCGGATAATTTCAGCCTTGCGGCCGTGGGTAAACAGCTGCACGAAGCATACTGCCAAATCTCAAAAAAGCGATGATTGCCAAAAAAATATGCCTGGATTGATCTGTGTTGCGCCATCGTCAAATATTGCCATCGATGGAGCATTGCTGGAAAAAATGATTTCCGCAGCAATGGGTCGCGGCCATTTCCAAACCGACCGTTTTTGCCATGCTTCATTTTGCGGAGCTCGCCTTCATTTAGGAACATTCAATCCTGGGCCGCAGCCGGTTTTTAACCATGACCGGAGCGTGGCGGTCATGCTTGACGGTGAACTGTATGGAACCGCGGAGAGCGGAAATGATGCCAAGTTGTGCCTTGGTCTTTACGAGAAAGAAGGCGTGGATTTTATTCACCGCTTAAACGGTTCATTTATTATCTGTATCCACGATTTTAATCAAAGAAAGACATTGGTTGCCAGCGACCGTTTTGGTTCCCGGCCGCATTTCTTCGCGATAGATTCAAATTATTTTATGCTTGCCCCGTCCGCCGCGGCGGTGGCACGGGCCGGAGGTGCGCCGCGACTAGATGAGGCCGCGGTCGCGGATTGGTTTGCTTTCGGAAAGTTATTGGGCGATAAGACATTTTTCGGAGGCGTGCGCGCTTTTCCGGCCGGGACGATATTCTCTTTTCAAGGCGGGAAGGCGGATTTTGATCGGTATTGGGATTTTCCATATTCGCCCGACAATGTAAAAAGCGAGGCGCGATTCGTTGACGAATTGGCGCAGACGCTTGATCGGGCGATGGTCTTACGGACGCGACCTTCCCGGACTGGCTCGGTATCACTGAGCGGTGGCCTGGATTCGCGTTTGGTGGCCGGCCTTATTCCGGCGGATGCCAGGGGTAACTTCCGGGCGTTTTCTTTTGGCGGCGCCGATTGCGAAGAAGTCCGGATTGCCCAAAAGGTGGCCAATCGTTTAAATCTGCCCTGGAATTGCTTTGATATTGAGCCGCAAATAATTACCCAGGGCGCGTCCGAGGCAGTGGAAATAACTGAAGGCATGGATTATATTGGCGTGGGGTATATTCCGCCTATCCATAAATTGGCGGCGCGCGATGCCGAGGTCGTATTTGATGGTTTTGCGCTTGACCTGACTTTGGGAGGCAGCTATTTGGACAAGTTCTCTCATGTCCATGACCGGGAACGATTGAAAGAAGCGATATACCAAACGGCGCTCTTTTCCCATGAAGAGAGGGGAGAGCTTTTTAACGCCGGTTTTTACGATAAATCCCAAGAATGGCCGCGGTTTTCCCTGGAGGAGAGTTTTGCCGCGTCTTCTTGCGAAGATTTAGCCAACCATATCGATAAATTTTTCTTGGATAATCACGTGAGGCGGTTCACGATGGAAGGCTACCGCCTGATGCGGTCGCAGGTCGAACACTCTTCACCGGCGATGGACAATGGTTTTATTGATGTCATAATGGCGTTGCCGCCTGGCATGAGAAGCCAGCATCGCATTTACCGCCGATTGCTGGCGAAGCGTTTTCCCAAGCTGGCTGCCATACCATATAATTCCACCGGCGTGCGCGCCGACGCGCCGCGATGGCTGTGGCAGGCAGGCGCCAATTTTCGGAGCCGGCTGGATACGGTCCGGCAAATTGTGCGGCAAGCGACCGCCGGAAAGGTTGCTTTTTGGACAAAGCGCAATTATGTCGATTTTGAAAAATGGTTTGCCAAAGAAGGCTCATGGCGGGAATTCTTCGGGAAACTTTTGTCGGATGAAAGAAATCTTTTATCGCAACGCTATCTTAGTAAAAGATATATTGCCAAGCTTTTTGACCAGCAATATTCCGGGCAAAGGGATAATTCAATGAAGATAATGTATATCGCAACCTTCGAACTTTTCTTAAGGCGTTTTTTTCCGGATAACTAATCAAACAGGAGATGGGAAAATTCCTGAAAGATACGATTTTTACTTTCGCCGCCAATATCGCCGGTTTTTTCCTGACGTTGGTTTCGTCGGTGATCGTGGCGCGGGCGCTTGATCCCGAAGGAAAAGGTATTTATGCCATGGCGGCGCTTTTCGCGTCGCTTTTGGCGACATTTGCCAACCCGGGCATCGGTTCGGCCGCTATCTACAATATCGGCCGGAAAAAATATCTTCCGGCGCAGGCTTTGGGAAATACCGTCATTCTTTCCTTTTTGGTTTCCTTGCTGGCATTGGCGGCGGGTGCCGCCGCGGTGGTATTGTTCGGCGGGCGGCTTTTCCCCAATATCGGCCCGGAATATTTATCTTATGTCGCGGTATTTTTTTTGCTTTGGGTTTGGAGCAAGCGGGCGGCCGGCGGCTTTTCGTTCGCATTCAACGGTTCATATGCCAGGGACATGCTTGTTTACGGGGGTAAAATTTACCTGGGGTCGCTTTTTTCATTTTTGCGCCAGCGCAACGATGTTTTTTTAATAAATTTTTTCCTGTCGCCGGCGGCGGTCGGATTGTACTCGGTCGCGCGAGGGATCTCGGAAAAGATCTGGCTCATCGCCCAGTCGACCGGTTTGGTGCTTTTTCCCCGGGTCGCCTGCGAAACCGATCCGGAAAAACTGAAGCGGATAACGCCGCTGGTTTCGCGGAATGTGCTTTTTTTGTCCGTAGTTGCCGCCGCCGGGATTTACATTTTCAGCCATTTCATAGTCTTATTCCTTTATTCGACTGCTTTCCTGGGCGCGGTCTCGCCGCTGAACATTTCCCTGATCGGTATTGTCGCCACCAGCGGCCTAATTGCGCTGGGCAATGATTTTGCCGGCCGCGGCAAGCCCATGATCAATGCCTATATCAATATTCTTTCCCTGGTTACGAGCGTGGTGTTGTCGTTGGTCCTGATCCCTCGGTTTGGCGTGGACGGGGCGGCATGGTCGTTTTCCATCTCCTGCCTGGTCCTTTTTTCGGTCATGGTGGCGGTTTATTGCCGGATATCGGGGAACCGGGTTTTCGAAGTCATTTTCGTCCAAAAATCCGACCTGGAATATTATCGCCGCGCGATTTCGTTGCTGACGCAAAGGATGGGGGGGCGGAGCGCTCAACCCGCCTTCAAAGACATGAAGATAATTTATACTTCGCCAAGCATCGACCCGGTCTTGGAAAAAAGGCATTTCGCGCAAATCGCCAAAAACCTTATGGCGCTGGGCGACGATCTGTTGTTGCTGGTGCCGCGCCATGAGGTGGCAAGGGGCGCGAAGGCCGGCGGCAAATTTTCTTTGAGGACCGTGGAAATTCCGGTTAAGCCAGGGTCATTTAAATCTTACCTTTACGCGGAGCTGATGCGGTTTTTATACCTGCCTTATCTTTTGGTGAAGTTTAGGCCCGACGCGGTCTACAACCGCAAGGAAAGGTTTGATCTGGCCGTACCTCTTTGGTGTTGGATATTTGGCGTGCCTTATGTGGTCGAGGTCAACGGCATGATCGATGACGAACTGCGGCTTGCCGGCTATCCCGGCTGGCTTTTGGCGGTTTTCGGGTTTTCCGAGCGCGTGAATTACCGCCTGGCGGCGCAGGTGATTTGCGTCACCGCCGGCATCAAAGACCGGCTTGTCAAAAGGTTCAAATTAAGGGAAGATACGGTCAGAGTGATCTCCAACGGGACCGACACCGGGATTTACCGGCCGCTCGACAAACAGGCGTGTCGCCGCGGGATTGGCCTTGCCGAAGGTTTTTTTTACGTCGGTTTTGCCGGGTCCATTGGTTTATGGCAGGATCTGGAAACATTGGTCGAGGCGGCCGCGCGGCTCAAAAGCCGGGGCATCGGTTCGGTGCGTTATCTTTTGGTGGGCGGCGGCGAATGCCGGGCAAGTTTGGAAAAATTGGTGAAGGATCTGCGTTTGGGAAAGGAATTTATTTTCAGAGACTGGGTCGATTATGAAGAATTGCCGCAATATCTGAATTCTTTCGACATCGGCTATATTTCGCGGTCAAAACTTGATCTTGGGTACGGTTTTTCGCCTTTAAAGCTTTACGATTACCTGGCTTGCGGTTTGCCGGTGCTCGCGGGCGGGGTGCGGGGGATTGCCGAACCCATTGAAGAGAGCGGCTGCGGTTTTGTTTTCCGGGCGGGCGATGCGCAGAGTTTGGCAAGTAGAATCGAGGATATCTTTGCCAGGGAAAAAGATTTGGAAGCGATGGGACGGGCCGGCCGCCGGCTGGCCTGCGAGCGTTATTCCTGGGAGCGGGCGGCGCGGGAAACGCGGGATTGTTTGCGCCGGGCGGCCGAAGAATTCCATAAAAAGCGATGAAAACGATTTTTATCACCGCGCAAACCCCCTGGGGCAAGGGCGAAGCCTTCATTTTCGAAGAGATGCTGGACATCCAGCGTTTGGGCGGTGATTTTTTGATAATCGCCCGCAACCCGCCCGAGGATATTTTCCATAAGGAAGGCCGTTACCTCATCAAGAACGCGATCTGGACCCCGCTGATAAGCGGGCAAATGATGGTTTACTTTATCAAGATGTTGTTTTCGCACCGGATTCTTTGGGACACGATCGTTACGATCGTGGCCTCGTCGCGCAATCTGGTGATCGCGATGAAGAACCTGGCAGTCTTTCCCAAAGCGGTCTTTGTCGCGCGGACAATCCGGAAGATGGATGTGGGCCATATTCACGCCCATTGGGGGACAACGACGGCCACGATGGCGTTTGTAATTTCGAAAATGACCGGGATACCCTGGAGTTTCACGCTTCACCGGTGGGATATCACCGAGAATAATATTTTGCGCCAGAAAGTCCGGTCGGCGGCGTTCGTGCGGTGCATTTCGCAGCTGGGAAAGGGCGGTTTGAGCAAGATCATCGGCAACGAATTCGAAGGCCGGCTGAAGATGATCCATATGGGAGTGAGCATTCCTGAAACCTTGCCGCCTATTGCGAATCGGGGCGGCCGGCTGGCAATCGTGGTGCCGGCCAACCTTATCGACGTTAAGGGCCACCGGTACCTGATCGACGCCATCGGCCGGCTGGATCCGCAAAAGAGGGAGAGGATAAAATGCCGGTTTTTCGGCGACGGTCATTTGAAGCAAAAGTTGGTGCGGCAGGTAAAATTGAGGGGATTACGGGATTGCATTGAGTTTTGCGGCGCCGCTCCCCACAATTCGATCATGGAAATTTACGAAAAAGGCCAAGCCGACGTGATCATTCTCCCGAGCATCAATACCAACGACGGGAGCCACGAGGGGATTCCGGTTTCGCTCATGGAGGCGATGGCCTATGGCGTGTTGGCCGTTTCCACCAATACCGGCGGGATTGCCGAATTGCTGGGCGGCGGCGCCGGGATTATCGTGCCCGAAAAGGATGCGGCGGCGCTTGGCCGGACTATTGGCGACATAATTGACGGGAAGATCGATATTGAGACCATCCGGAAAGCGGGTATGGCCAAGGTCGATTGCGAGTTCAATTCCCGAAAAAACGCGGCGCAGCTGATGAAGCTGATAACGGCGCGGGAAAAACAATGAAATGCATCATTACCGGCGGCGCCGGTTTTATCGGCAGCCACCTGACCGACAAATTGGTAAATGAAGGCTTTGATACGGCGGTGATCGATGACCTTTCGACGGGCGAGGAAAAAAATATCAATAAAGCCAGCCGGTTCTATCAGGCCGACATTTGCGGCGAGGAAATTGGCGGCATATTTGAAAAGGAAAGGCCGGATATGGTTTTTCATCTTGCGGCGCATATCAATGTCCGGCGATCGGTGAAAGACCCGATTACCGACGCCCGCATAAATATCCTGGGGTCGCTGAATGTGATCGAAAATTTTTTACGTTGGCGGCCGTCGCCGCAATCCAAATTCATATTCATGTCCACCGGCGGCGCGATATATGGCGATGCGGCCACGATACCGACTTCGGAAAATTGCGATCCGGCGCCGGTATCGCCCTATGGCGTGGCCAAGCTGGCGGTGGAAAAATATCTTAATTATTACCATCAGACGGGGAGTCTTTCGCGAGTGATCATGCGGCCGCCAAATGTTTACGGTCCGCGCCAAAATTACCATGCAGAAGCGGGCGTGGTAGCGTTTTTTTGCAACCGGATGCTGGCGGGCATAGGGCCGGCGATCAGCGGCGACGGCCGGCAGACGCGGGACTTCATTTATGTTGAAGACGTCGTTGCCGCGCTTTTGCTGGCGGCGCGCCGGGGCGACGGAGTTTATAACGTCGGTACCGGCATCGAAACCGACATCAACCGGATATTCGAGCTCGTCGCGAAGGCTTGCGGCAAACCATGCGACAAAAAATACGGCGCCGCGCTGGCGGGAGAACAGAAGCGCAGCTGCCTTGACTCATCCAAGATCAGGATCGAGCTGGGATGGGAACCTAAGGTTGGCATCGAGGAGGGCATCGGCAGGACAGCCGGATATTTTATGAGTTTGGATAATTGATCGAAATTAAAATGGCGGAATTTCTGAAAAATACCACGACCACTTTAATCACCCGCATCATGACGATCGTTTTGGGCATGCTTGCGACCGTGGTTATTGCCCGGGCGCTGGGTCCCCAAGGGCAAGGGATATATTCCCTGGCAACGCTTCTGCCGGGATTAATCCTGGTGTTGTCCAATTTTGGCCTGGGCATGGCGGCGGTATTTCATGTCGGCAGAAAGGAGTATCCCGCGAAGGTTGTGTTCGGTTCAAGCATTTTGTTGGCGGTTACGATCGGTGTCGTGACGCTGGCGGGCGGCGCGGCCACGGTCCATTTTTGGGGAAGCGCGCTGTTCCCCGGCGTCGAGCCTTATTACCTTTACCTGGCGCTATTGCTGCTGCCTTTTTATATATTTTTCGATATTGCCAGCAGCATTCTGCTCGGATTGCAAAGGATCGGTAAATATAACGCCGTTACTCTGCTCCAGCCGCTTTTATTTTTGGCGCTGGCGGTTTTGTTGTTGCTGGGCGCAAAATACCGGATCGGCGCGGCGATTGTGGCGCAGACCGTTTCTTTTGCAATTGCGGGCGGTTTCCTGTTTTTGATGGTTGTCGGCGAGATCGGGCGGCCTTCGGCAAAATTCAGCCGCAAGTATTTTAATGATGCCGCGCTTTATGGATTGAAATCATGGCTGGCCAGTGTTTTTAATTTCCTGCATTATCGGGCCGATCTTTTCCTGATCAATTTTTTTATGAATCCGGCCGCGACCGGAATCTATTATGCCGCAACCAGGATCGCCGAAGGCACTTGGCTTTTATCGACCTCGGCCGGAACCGTGCTTCTTCCCCGGGTGGCGGCCGAAACCGATGCCGATAGGCTGAAAAAATTCACTCCGTTTGTTTGCCGGAACATTTTTTACGTGACCTTCCTTCTCGCTTTGGCCGTTTTCTTGTTGAGCCGATGGCTGGTGGTGTTTTTCTATTCGGAGGAATTCATCGAAGCTGTTTATTCCCTGCAGATTTTATTGATTGGCAACGTGTTCATTTCCGGATGGCGGATATTGGCCAATGATATCGCCGCCCGGGGAAAACCCATGGTCAATACTTACATTATCGGGGTTTCTTTGCTGGTAAACGTATTCCTCAATATTATATTTATCCCGAAATTTGGAATTTCGGGCGCCGCCTGGGCGACATCGATCTCGTATTTTCTTGTGTTTGCGGCGACAGTGTTTGTCTATGGAAATATTTCGGGCAATCGCGCCGGATCGGTATTATTTTTACAAAAAGAGGATTTCAAATTTTACCGCAATTTTCTTTCGGCGGCATTGAGATATAAAAAATTATGAAATTATGCTTTCTGGCCGGCGCCGATTCGATCCATAGCTACCGGTGGATAAAATATTTTGCCGACAAAGGGCATCAAGTCAGCTGGCTGACGCTGACACCCAACCGTTTTGGCAGCATTTCCAATACCGAAATAAAAATTTTCCGGAATTTTGCGGTTAAGGAAGCCAACGCCGCGTTGAACGTTGCGCCGGTCAAGGCGGCCATCAACCGTATCGCCCCCGATGTTTTTCATGCCCATTACGCGGGAATCAACGGCATCATCGGTGCGTTGAGCGGTTTCCATCCGTTCGTTTTGACCGCCTGGGGTTCGGATATCCTGATCACGGCCCAGCTTGCCGCTTTCAGGCCCGTTATCAAAGCGGTTTTGGAAAGGGCCGATGTCATCACCTGCGACGCCGAGATGGTTAAAAAAGAGCTGATTAATCTGGGAGTGCCTTCCCAAAAGATCAAGATAATATATTTCGGCGTGGATACAGAAAAATTTACGCCCGGGCCCAAAGACGGCGCGATCGTCGAAGAGCTGGGCCTTGAAGATTCGGTATCCGTGATAAGCATCCGGAGCCTGGAGCCGATCTACGACGTGGAAACGCTGATCAGGGCGGTGCCCGAGGTTATTAAGGAAGTCCCCAACGCCAAATTCATCGTGGCCGGCCGGGGATCGCAGGGAAGGAAGCTGAAAGAAATGGCGGCCTGGCTGGAATGCGCCCATCATATCCGTTTTATCGGCTGGATTCCCCAGAATGATCTGCCGCGCTATCTGCGGACGGCCGATATCTACGTTTCCACGTCGCTTTCGGACAGTACCTCGGTCAGCCTTCTCGAAGCAATGTCTTCGGGGATGGTGCCGGTCGTAACCGACGCGGGGGAAAACCGCGAGATCTTGAATGGCGGCCGCAACGGTTTCGTGGTGCCGTTGCGCGACTGGCGCCAGCTTGCGCGAAAGATAGTTTTTCTGATAAAGAACAGCCAAAGCCGGACCGAACTGAAACAGGCCAACCGCGAACTGATCGAGGAAAAGTACAACTTTCGCAAAGAATTGGATAAAATGGAAGATATTTACCGCCAACTGGCAAGCAACTCTTATGGAAAATAAATACATCCCGTTTTGCCAGCCAATGATCGGCCAAGAAGAGATTGACGAGGTGGTCGATACCCTGAAAAGCGGCTGGCTGACGACCGGCCCGAAGACCGTCAGATTCGAAAAAATGATCGCCGAATATGTCGGCGCCAAATATGCCGTCGCGGTCAATTCGTGCACGGCGGCGCTGCATCTTTCCCTGTTGGCGCTCAATATCGGCCCCGGCGATGAAGTGATCACTACGACTTTCACCTTCGCTTCCACAGCCAACGTGATCGTTCAGGTGGGCGCTACGCCGGTTTTCGTGGATATCAATCGGGATTCTTTTAATATCGATCCGGAAAAAATAAGGAAGGCGATCACGATAAGAACGAAAGCCATCATTCCCGTCCATTACGGCGGCCAAGCTTGCGACATGGATCGAATTATGGAAATCGCCGGAGAATATAAATTGGCGGTCATCGAGGACGCGGCGCATGCCATTGGCGCGGAATATAAAGGCAGAAAGATCGGGACTATCGGCAAAGCCACTTGTTTCAGTTTTTACGTGACGAAGAATTTGGCGACCGGGGAAGGCGGTGCGATCGCGACCGACGACGCCGACATCGCCGCGAAGGCCGAAGTCTTGAAATTGCACGGGATGAACCGCGATGCCTGGAAAAGATATTCCAAGAAAGGCAATTGGTATTACGAGATCGAAGAATGCGGCTGGAAATATAATATGATGGATATTCAGGCGGCTTTGGGAATTCACCAAATTAAAAAGCTGGACGGTTTCAACCGGACCAGGAGGGAATATGCCGGAATATACGACCAAGAGTTGTCGAAAATCGGCGGAGTAGTCATTCCCCGGGAAATGGAATACGGAAAACATATTTACCATCTTTATCCGATCTTGCTCGAAAACGCCGACCGGGCGGAGTTCATTGAAAAAATGTCCGCCAACGGGGTCCAATGCAGCGTCCATTTCATTCCCTTGCATCTCCAGCCATATTACCGGAAAAATTTCGGGTTGAAAAAAGAAGATTTTCCCAACGCCCAATGGGTCTACGAAAGGGAAGTTTCTTTGCCGCTGTATCCGAAGATGTCAAGAAATGATTTAGACCATGTTATCCATAGCGTAAGGGAAGTTTTAAGATAGTATTATGCCAAAGCAAGATAACTATGATTCGGAAAATTGGTGGAGTGAGCGATTCCGCGAATATGCTCATACCGGCTGGAGCGATGATTTGATATACGCTTATGACCAACCATTGCGGTTGCGGGCCGTATCCAAGGCTCTGAAGCGCGCCGGGATTGCTGTTGGCGCCGGGACGAAAGTTTTGGATATCGGTTGCGGCACGGGCGATTTTGCCGGCGAATTCGCCAAGAAAGGGGCTTTTGTCCTGGGGAATGATATAAGCCGCGAAGCGATCAGGCACGCGCAAAAGAGATTCGGCGGTAACGCTAATATGAAATTTTCCGCCGGCGATATTTCGCGGTCGAATTTTGTTGCCGGCAGTTTCGATATTGCGATAAGCATTACGGTTCTGCAGCATATTACCGAAGAAAATTCATTTTTGGAAACGGCGGTTAAGCTTGTCGAAGCGGTAAAGCCGGGAGGAATAATATTGATTTTCGAGACGGTCGCGCCTGCCGCCAAATCGATATCGGGAAATCAATACCAAGTTGTGCGCGCCAAAGAAGAATACAAGGCGGCTTTTGAAAAAAATCGTTGCTCGCTTGTTTCGGAAATGAACTATCCCCAGCTTGGAGTCAAATTATGCGAGGGCTATGCCAAGACGGCAAAATGGATGATTTCCTTGGGCGGTAATTTGGGGAGGGGTGCTCGCTTAAGGCATGATTTGATCGATCAGAAAGAGACGAACAAGAAAAACCGGTTGTATGATTTTGGAAAAAAATGCCTATTATTCGCGGCAAAACCGTTTGATTATAATTTTATGCCTATTGTGCCGCGCAGATCTACGGCTCCCAAAATCCTGGTTTTTAAAAAGTCGGTATCTGGATCGGTGGCCGGCTAGAATAAACTCTAAATTACAAAATGCCGATAATTGCCACAATTGTCATTCCCTGCCGGAACGAGGAAAAATACATCGCGATTTGTTTAGATTCGCTTGAAAAGCAGTCTTTTCCGAAAGAATCGATGGAAGTCATCGTGGTTGACGGAATGTCAAAAGACGGTACGCGTTCGATAGTCGCCGGTTATGAGCGGCGCTGTCCATGGGTCAAGATGATGGATAATCCCCTTATGACGACTCCATGCGCCTTTAACATCGGTATCAAAGCGGCCCGCGGAGAGTGCATCATGATCATGGGCGCACACGCGGAATATCCGCGCGATTATATTTCAAAATGCGTCGCGGCTTTGAAATCGTCGGGCGCGGACAATGTGGGCGGAATGCTGATGGTAAAAACGATGGCGGATACATTGACCGCCAAAGCGATCGTTTTTTCATTATCGAGCTTGTTCAAATCGAGAAGATTGGATGAATCGGTCAATCGTCCATTTATAGAGGTGGATACCGTTTTTGGGGGTTGTTATAAAAAAGATGTTTTTAAAAGGGTTGGCATGTTTAACGAAGGAATAGTACGCCATCAGGATATGGAATTCAATATGCGGTTGAAAAAATCCGGCGGCAGGATACTGATGTTTCCGGACATCAAGTCTTGCTATTATGCGAAAAGCAGTTTTAAAGAATTGGCGAAACATGAATTCAGCGACGGCATGTGGGTCGTTTACATGATAAAATTCGCAAAATTTCCTTCGAAATTCCGCCATTACCTTCCGTTTCTTTTTATTTTGGGTGCCTTTAGTCTTGCCATCTTGTCATTTATTTGGTGGCCTTTCGTGGTCTTATTGGCGATATTGGGTGCTGTATATTTTGCCGCCAACCTAAACTTTGCGGCCAGGATCGCCGCCCGAGAAAAAAATCCGGCCTACATTTTTCTAATACCGCTGGCGTTTACCGTTCGTTATTTCGGGTTCGGCCTGGGTTCCATTATGGGCGTCGCCAGGCTGTTTATTCCGCCTCGGAGGAAAATAAAATATTAATGTTAGGATAATAAAACCATGGATTCATTTGATAAAATATTGATAATATGTCCCCATACCGATGACGGCGAATTGGGCTGCGGCGGCGCCATTGCCAAATTCATCCGGGAGGGCAAGGAAGTGTTTTACGCGGCTTTTTCCTCGGCTGACGAATCCGTGCCGCCGGGATTTCCCCGCGATATCCTGAAAACCGAAGTGCGCGAAGCGACCCGGATTTTGGGGTTAAAGCCGGAAAACCTTATCCTTTTCAATTATCCGGTCAGGAATTTTCCCGGACATCGCCAGCAAATCCTCGACGACCTGATCGGATTGAAGAGAAAGATCGATCCGGGCATTGTGATGCTGCCTTCGGTTTTTGACGTGCATCAGGACCATCAAGTCATGTATCAAGAAGGTTTGAGGGCGTTCAAGGGTACCCAGGTGAGCATTCTGGGCTATGAGCTCCCTTGGAACAATCTGACTTTTGAGACCGAATCGTTTGTGGTACTTGGGAAAAGCGATCTGGACAAGAAGATTGCCGCGCTTGCGTGCTATAAATCGCAGGGGAACCGTTTTTACATGTCTCCCGATTTCATTTCCAGCCTGGCCAAAGTCCGGGGGGGCCAGAGCGGCGATGCCGAATACGCCGAAACTTTCCAGGTCGTGAAATGGACGATTCGTTAGCGCGAAAACCATGGAAAAACACACATTGGATTCGGTCAGAGAGGTTCTGGCCGGCGAGCAGATCGAAATTCAGGGCGACCCGGCCGCGACTTTTTCAAATTTCCTGCCCATTGACCGCGCCAACGGGGAATCGCTTTGCTTTTGCAGCCGTCAGGGAGAAGAAGCGGCGCGGTTTCTGGAGCAGAGCGTCGCTTCGATCGTGGTTTGCCGCCGCGGCGCAACATTGCCGCAAAAGAACGGCCGGGCTTATGTCGTTGTTCAAAATCCGCGGCTGGCGTTTGCGAAATTGATCCAACGCCTTACGCCCCCGGAATTCGAAGTCAAGATCCATCCCACCGCGCTGATCGGCGAGGGTTGCCGGATCGGCCGCGTTGTCATTGGCGAATACGCGGTCATCGGAAAAAATGTCGCCATCGGCGACGGTTCGGTGGTCATGGCCGGCGCGGTCGTTGCCGATAACGTGCGGATCGGCAAAAATACGGTCATTAAATCCAATGCGGTGGTGGGCCAGAAAGGTTTTGGTTTTGAACGCGATGAAAACCGGATCCCTTTTCCTCTGAAGCATTTGGGCGGCGTGGTGATCGGCGATAATGTGGAAATCGGCGCCAACAGCGTTATTTGCCGCGGCACGCTTGCGGACACCGAGATCGCCGACAACGTTAAAATTGACGATAATGTGTTTGTCGCCCATAATGTCAAAATTGGCGCCCGGACCCTGGTTATCGCCGGCGCGGCGGTGTGCGGCAGCGCCCGGATCGGCGCCGATTGCTGGATCGCGCCCAACAGCTCGATCATGAACGGCATAGTTGTCGGCGACCGGGTTACGGTGGGGCTTGGCGCCGTGGTGCTGAAATCGGTGCCCGCCGGCGCGGTGGTGGTCGGGAACCCGGCCCGTATAATCCGACAGGCCGCTTGATGCGCGGGGGCCATTGTTTTTAACGGTTAACATTTACATGGATAAAAAAGAGGATTTCGACAAATTGCTTTTTATAGACAAGATAGAATATTTGCGGGGGATAGATATTCCGAGTTTATGCCGGCATGAATTCATTATCCGCAGGCTGCTCGATTTGGGCCCGATAAAAATTTTGGAGATCGGTTCCGGCGACGGGATCGTGAAACACTGCGCGTCCCAATTCGCGGAAGAATACATGGTGATGGATATTAATGATAAGCTCCAGCCCGATGTGGTTGCCGATGTTCGGGTTTTTAACGAAAGCCTGGAAGGACGGTTTGACGCGGTGATTTGCACCGAGGTTTTAGAGCACATGCCTTACCAGGATTTGAAAACCAATTTAAATAATATCAATCGCTATTTGCGCCCGGGCGGCCAAGCCCTCATTTCCCTGCCGCACCGCCGCGGCCGCGTTCTGCTGGCCACGCCGCTTTCCTATAAAAAGCCCTGGATCATCGATTTGCCCGCGTGGTTAAAAAGCAGCCCGAAATCTTTTTATCAGCAGGTGGTCAAAAAAATAACTTGGAAAGACCCGGCGCATTACTGGGAAATCGACGACCGAAATATCAAGATTGCGGAGGTAGAAACCCAAATTCGCGAATGCGGTTTTGATTGCGGCCGGGTGGTAAAAATATTGGGAGCGGACTGCTGGCAAATGGTGAAAAATTAATTCCATGGAAAGAACCCTGCCCCTAGTTTCAATAGTGATTCCGTGCCGGAATGAAGAGCGTTTCCTGGGCAAATGCCTGGAAACGGTTTTGGACCAGGATTATCCGCGCGACCGTTTCGAGGTCATGGTGGTGGACGGGATGAGCACCGACAAGACCCGGGAGATAATTAAAAATTATTCCGATAAATATCCATTGGTTCGGATGCTGGAAAATCCGAAAAAATTCACTCCCAGCGCTTTCAATATCGGGGTTCGCGCCGCGAAAGGCGATTACATCATCATGATGGGCGCCCATGCCGGATACAACCGAGATTATATTTCCAAGTGCGTTATCCATGCGCAGGAATCGGGATCGGACAATGTCGGCGGCATTGTCCAAATCCGCGCCCAACACGGCAAGCATGCGGCCGCGGCGATTGCCAAGGCGATATCTTCGGCGTTTGGTTCCGGTAATGCCTACTACAAGACCAAAAAGGTTGCGGCGCCGATGGCGGTGGACACGGTTTTCGGCGGCTGTTATAAAAGAGAGGTTTTCGGGCGGGTTGGCTTGTTTGATGAGCGGCTCAAACGCAGCCAGGACATGGAATTCAATATGCGGCTTAAAAAGGCCGGCGGCCGGATCATGCTGTATCCCGATATTGTGGTCGGCTATTTTCCCAAAGATAGCCTGAAGGATTTCTTTATCCACAATTTTTGGGATGGCGTCTGGGCGGTTTATCCGTTAAAATTCATGAAAATGCCTTTAAGGCCGCGCCACTACGCGCCGCTGTTTTTCATGATACTGCTGGCCGGACTGGCCGCGGCCGCGTTATTCTGGCACCCGGCATCATATTTGCTGGCCGGACTGGCCGCGGGTTACCTGGCGCTTTCATTATTAATTTCAATGGCAACCGCTATAAAGGAAAGGGATCCGTACTTGGCGTTATTGCTGCCGCCGGCATTCGCGGCGCGGCATTTCGGCTACGGTTTCGGCTCGGTATGGGGTATCATTAAATTATCGTTTCCCGAAAAACATGGAAGACAGAAAAACTGAAGAGATCGAATATTACGAACAGGCCGGCAGTGCCGCGATTCCGGAGTTCGGGGCGGGCGAACCCGTCGATTTCGAGGGATTCAAGCCGTTGCGGCTGTCCAGCTTTCGCCGCGCCCATGAATTATTGGAAAAAAATTGCATGAGCAAAGAGGTTTTGGATTGGGGTTGCGGCAATGGCGTCCACACGATGCCGATCGGCAAAATGGGAGTCAAAAGCGTGCTGGGCATTGACCTGTCGGATAAATTGCTTGAAGCGGCCCAAAAAAATGCGGCGGCGTCCGGATCGGACGGTACGGTTGGTTTCTTGAA
This sequence comes from Minisyncoccota bacterium, assembly GCA_025453415.1. GTDB lineage: Bacteria > Patescibacteriota > Minisyncoccia > Minisyncoccales > UBA5738 > UBA5738. The sequence goes on along the minus strand of JALOQL010000002.1, from coordinate 12,377 downwards.
AATGGATTGCGAGAAAACCGATTTTACGGACAATAGTTTCGATGTGATTTTTGACGGCGGCACCTTTTCTTCGATCGATATCGAAAAAGCGTTTCCGGAGATGGCGCGCATCCTGCGTCCCGGCGGAATGTTGATAGGTATAGAAACTTTCGGCCATAACCCGCTGGCGAACGCCAACCGCGCCCGTAATGTCCGGTCGGGGAAGCGCACGGCCTGGGCCGCGAGCCACATTTTCAACGAGAAAGGCGTTGCCTTGGCAAGAAAATATTTTACGCAGGTACATGTTGAATATTTCCATTTGTTCGACTGGGTGCTCTTTCCGGTTTCCGGACGGCCGTGGGGAAGGCTGCTGCTGGACGTTGCCGAGCCGTTCGACCGCTTGTTTTTGAAAATCCCTTTTTTGAAAAAATACGCGTTCAAGGTCGTGTTTGAATTTACCGGTCCGATAAAATGATAAAAAGATTGATCGATATCCTGGGTTCGGGTTTGGGGTTGGCGATTTTGTCGCCGGTGTTTTTGTTTGTCGCGGCCAAGATAAAGGCCAATGACCGCGGGCCGGTTTTCTACATGGGCGAGCGCGTCGGCAAAAACGGCAAACCGTTTAAAATGTTAAAATTCAGGACCATGGTCGTGGATGCCGACAAAATGGGCGGGCCGTCCACTTCGAGCGACGATCCGCGCCTGACCCGCATCGGCAACTTCCTGAAAAAATACCAGCTGGACGAACTGCCGCAATTGATAAACGTCTTGAAAGGCCAGATGTCCCTGGTGGGGCCGCGGCCGGAAGTGAAAATGTATGTGGATATGATGACGCCGGAAGAAAAAGATGTTATCTTGTCCGTGAGGCCGGGAATGACCGATTACGCGTCCCTTTGGAACTTCCATGAAGGGGAAGCGCTGAAAGGGGCCAAGGACCCGGAGGAAGCCTACCAGAGGCTTATCCGGCCCCAAAAACTGGAGCTGCAAAAAAAATACGTCAAGGAAAAATCGCTGTTTACCGACATCAAGATAATCTTTTTGACGATCGCAAAGGTTTTTAAGTGATCTAAATTTTTAAAATAACATTTTCGCGGAGCACGGAAATTCGCCGGCTGGCGAATTTCCTAGTATTTTTGGCCGACCGCGTAAAATAATGCTCCAAAAAATATTATTTTAAAAAGTTAGGTCAGGGTTTTTAGTAGAAAAAATGGAAAAATCATTTTTGGAAAATTTGTACCGGAAGATGCTGACGATCCGGCTGGCCGAGGAATGTCTGATCGACCCGATATTGAAGGGCGAGGTGAAAACCCCGTGCCATTTGTATACCGGCCAGGAAGCGTCCGCGGTGGGCGTGTGCGCCGCGCTGGAAAGCGGCGACCAGGTGTTTTCGAACCACCGGGGCCACGGCCATTATCTGGCCAAGGGGGGAGACCTCAACCGGATGCTGGCCGAGATCTATACCAAGGAAACCGGTTGCAGCCGCGGCCGGGGCGGTTCGATGCACCTTATGGCGCGAGACTGCAATTTTATGGGTTCGGCGCCGATAATTTCCCAGACCGTGGCGATGGCGGTCGGGGCGGCGCTGGCGGATTCGATCAAGAAAAACGGCCAGATCGCCGCGACGTTTTTTGGCGATGGCGCGGCGGGCGAAGGGATAATCTACGAATCGCTTAATTTTGCGGCGTTGAAATGCCTGCCGGTAATTTTTGTTTGCGAAAACAACCTGTACTCCACGCACCTTCACATTCGTGAGTGCCGGCCCGGCATTCCTCTTTATAAAATAGCAGAGCCGTTCGGTATCGCGGCGGCGCAAGTTGGCGGTAACGATATTTTGAAAGTTTACGAAGCCGCCAAGATTGCGGCCAAACATTGCCGCGCCGGTCTCGGGCCGTATTTCATCGAATCATTGACGTATCGTATGCGCGGCCACGTGGGGCCGGATGACAATATTCAGGGCCAGCACACCGATATCAGGCCGCAAGCGGAAGTTGATGAATGGCGGGCGAAAGACCCGGTAATGCGGTTTGAAAAATATTTATTGGAAAACAAAATTTTTGACAAGGACGAATTGGAAACCGTGAAGCAGGAAATTACCGAAAAAGTTAAAAAAGCGCAGGAATACGCGATCGACAGTCCGCGGCCGGTCGTAAGCGATTTGCAAAAACATGTCTTCGAATAGGAAATTGAAATTTGGTTTGGCGATCAACGAAGCCTTGCGCCAGCTTATGGAAAGCGACCCGGCGGTTTTTGTGATCGGCCAGGGGGTGAAGAGCCCGTGGTACGTGGGCAATACCTGCAACGGCCTGATCCAGGAATTCGGCGAAGAAAGGGTCATTGATACGCCGATTTCCGAAAACGCGATGAGCGGCGTGGCGGCCGGCAGCGCGATGAACGGACTGAAACCCGTAATGAACTATCCGCGTTTGGATTTCATGTTTTACGCGTTGGACGCGATCATCAACGGCGCGGCCAATTGGCGCTATATGGCCGGCGGCAATTCCAATGTGCCGGCGGTGTTTTGGGGAATAATCAACCGCGGCGGCGAGCAGGCCGCCCAGCATTCGCAGGCGATCCAGGCGATCTTCGCCCACGCGCCGGGCCTGAAAGTGGTGATGCCGTCCGGTCCCTACGATGCCAAGGGGCTGTTGGTCAGCGCGGTGCGCGACGCGGACCCGGTGGTCTTTTTGGATGACCGCTGGCTTTACGGCCTGGAGGAGGAGGTTCCCGAAGAACTGTATGAAGTGCCGATCGGCAAAGGAAAATTACTGCGCAACGGTTCCGACGCGACCGTGGTCGCGATATCATATCTGGTGCCCGAGGCATTGAAGGCCGCCGAAATTTTGGCAAAAGAGGGAATCGATATCGAAGTGATCGACCCGCGCACGATAAAACCGCTTGATATGCCGCTGATCCTGGGATCGGTCAAAAAGACCGGCCGCCTGGTGATCGCCGAAGGCGCCTGGCAGAGTTTTGGCGTCTCTTCGGAAATCGCTTGCCGAGTATATACTCATGTATATACAAAAGTATATACATTGAAGGCGCCGATAGAAAAAGTCTGTTTGCCGGATTGTCCGGCGCCGGCCAGCCGTTCGCTTGAGGCGGCTTATTATCCCAAGGCTGAGCAAATAGTCGCGGCGGTTAAAAAAACGATGAGCCTATGAATTGGGTTGTCGAGAGTTTGCTAGCGCTGATGTTTTTCGTTTTGACGCAGGTTCTCGGCAAGACCACCTGGCGCGCGGGCGTGCCGTTTTCAGTGATCAATTTCGCCACTTACGCGGTGGCGGTTTTGGTTTTTCTCGTCGCGGGCGCGGCCACCGGAATTGGAACATCGGCGCCGGGAGCATATTTTTTGGTTGTTTTCGCCGCGGTTTGCATTTATGCCGGCAACGCTTCCAGCATCCGGGGGTTCAATCGCGCCCCGAATCCCGGTTATAGTACCGCGATCGTCAAAAGCTATGTGGTGATCACTTTAGCCGCATCCATTTTCCTTTTTGGCGGGGAGTTTTCGTGGGCCAAGATTGCCGGCGTGGCGCTTATTTTAGCGAGCCAATTATTGATCTTGGCTAATGAAAAAGGGAAAAGAAAGGCAACGGGCCGGCATTGGGCCAAATATTCTTTCGGGGCGTTTTTTGCCTACGCGGCGTTATCGATTACGGTGAAATACGCGACGTTGGCGGGGATAAACCAGCTGGTATTTTTGTTCTGGTCGATGCTGTTGTCGCTATCGTTTTTTTATGCTGAGACCATGTTGCGCAAAATTAACATTCTGGACCATAAAAAACAGGCGGGACCGCTCCTGCTGATGGGCGTTGCTTCGGGATTCGGCAACATTTTCATGTGGAACGCCTTCACGCACGCGCCCAACATGGGCTATGTCAACGCGATCCATATTGCCAATGTGGCCATCATCAGCTTGCTGGCGGTCAAGCTTTTCGGCGACGAGCTAACGCGGAAGAAAAGCCTGGGTATCGCGGGCGTGACCGCGGGGTTGATAATAATCATGATCTAACCAATCCGGCCATGGAAGAAATCGATTTTAAACAAAGAATATTTGTGAGCGTCACCGGGCAGGGTTCCGGCTGGCGGCGCAAGGTTCGCGACATAAACCGGCAGGGGATCGCCGCCGCCGCCGTTTTCGTAGAAAGGCTCGAAAGGGGCGAACGGCATAAATTATACGCCGCGCTTTTAAGATCAAGCATCAAATCGGTGCCGCTGGTTCATTTGCGCCACGATGCCGATGCCTCCGAAATCGATTTTTTCATCAACAAATTCAAAACGAAGTTTTTCAATGTTCACGAAAGCAATTTTGATATTTTAAGCCGGTGGCAGGGTTATTGGGATAAATTATACCTGGAAATGAACTATGACGACCGGATCGCGGCGAATGTCGACGTTTCAAAGATCGGCGGATTTTGTGTTGATCTGGCCCATTTGAAAGCGGCGATAAGCCGCGGCGCCGGCGAAGCTTTTTATATTCTCTCCCGCAAAGGCACGAAAGTTTCCAGCAATCATTTGGGCGGTTATTCCCAAATCGGCGATCACGATGTCCATTTCGTCAAAGACATGAAAGATTTCAATTACTTATCGTCATTGCCCAAAGGCGAATTCGGGGAAGTGATCGCTTTGGAAGTCGATAATAATATCACCGATCAACTGAAATTCAAGGAACGGGTGGCCGCGATTTTGAATAATTATTTTTCCAAAACATGAAGTCCGAAATACGGGCGGTGGTCCTGGACGTTGACGGAATCCTGGTCGGGTTCAAGGGCGGAAAAAATTTTCCCGATCCTTGCCCGGAGATAATCGCCGCGCTAAAAAATATTAAAGAATCCGGGACCCCGGTGATTTTGTGCACCGGCCGGCCGTTTTACGCGCCGACGAATGCCGCAATCATCAAAGAAGCGAATTTGAATAACTTTCATATCGGCGACATGGGCAGCTTGACGATGAACCCGCTGTCGGGGGAAATTTTTGAATGTAAAACGGTTTCACAGGAGGACTCGTCGCGATTGGTGCAGCAGCTGCTACAAGAGGGGATCGTTACCAATTTCTTCACTCCCGAAAGCTACTTTGTCCAAGAAGACCAGGCGGGGAACAAAATAAACCAATTATTGTCCGCGTCGGTGCAGATCACGCCGGAAGCGGTCGAATCCCTGGTCGAAGCGGTTTGCGGCAAAAATGTTTTGTATGTTTCCGGCGAGTCAAAAGAAAGCGGCGCCAAAGAAGCGATGGAAAGGATTTACCGAGGGTTTAGCGGCCGGTTGAATTTGCTGTGGGGAAATAATTTATTCCTGGAAGGATATCATTATGGTTTTTTCGGGCCCGCGGGCATATCAAAGGCCACCGGTTTGGAGCGATTGATTGGCGATATGGGTATTCCGTTCGAGAATGTTCTGGGCGCGGGCGATGGCGTTGTCGATTGGGAATTCATGAAGCTTTGCGGCTATCGCGCCACGCTGGAAAATGCGGTGCCGCAGGTTTTGGAAAATGTCTCAAGGCGCGACAAAGAACGTAATTTCATCGGCCCGCACGTGGACCAAAACGGCATCCTGGAAGTTCTCCGGCATTTTGGCCTTATGTAATAGAAAAAGCTCAAAAAGTGTTAGTTTCGGAGCTTCATGGCTCGATTACCATTACACCAACCTCACGTTTAGTGATATGAGCCATGCGGCAATTGAGAGAGAACATGTTCTGGGCAGTTTGAACGGTCGATCTCAATCCGTGCATATCGTAATCGCTGATTATTTTGTGCGCCAAGGTTCTCATGTTTTGTGTTGCTGCGATATTAACAAAGCCCCCGGTGTAACAGATAATTCTTTCAATATCGGTCAGATTTCCTAAGGGCAATCTTTGCCAGCGTTGTGTGATTCTAAGATTGCCGTTGAGCGCAGCGAAAGTTGAGTTGATTGCGCGGTTGCGGCGATCAACTAATTCCGGAGCAAATCTTTTCCACATCGCTTCACGGATTTTTTCGATGTTTTCTCGTTTGAGATCATCTATCGCCATTTTATTTTCAGAGGCGTATTTCTTTGTTTGTGCATCCATGTGCAGGCCAATTATCCGATAATTCTCGAGATCGTAGGGGCCAGCTTGGTTTTCGGTCCAAAGAAGTTTTCCTTCCGTAGTTTGGGCAATCGCCTGACAATCTCCTCCGGCAATGACCTCGGCTTTGCCGTTGTCGCTAATAAACAGCAGGGCGAATCTTGCGTAAGGAAGAAAGGCAGGCGTGTGTGTGATCATTTCTTTATTGGGTAACAATGACCGCAATTTGCGGTTTACCGTGGTCAGTATTGCGACTGGATCAATATTCTTGCAGCTAAGCTCCGAACCGGCTAAATCTCTTAATATCGACGCCGCCATCAGCTCTGCGCCAGTGAGGCCATTATATCTGATTTTAGGTCCTATTGAAGGAAGAAATACTTCATTTGTGGCCTGAATCACTCCAAATATTCGGCTTAAATCCACAATGCGAACACCTTTAATCGGAGATGTTCCTTGGTTTGAATATGATTTTGTTTTAAAGATCTTCATGTTGAGCCCTCCTTAAGCTCGCTGGCAAGAAAATACAGTCATTTTTTAATTTTGTCAAGTTTCTTTTTGATCAATTTTGTGCTTATAATCAAAGTGTAATCAATTATAACCTACAAAAAAATGAAGGTTGATTTTATAAATTCCAGTTACCGCCGTTACTACGCCGCCCATAAGGACCAGATATTAAAGGCCTTGGACAAATGCTTCTCGAAAGGGGATTTTGTTTTGCGCGAGGACGTGGACAAGTTCGAGAAAAACCTGGCTGATTTTTGCGGCGCCAAATACGCCGTCGGCGTCAACTCCGGCACCGATGCCTTGAAGATCTCCTACAAGGCGCTGGGCATCAAGCCCGGCGACGAGGTGATCGTGCCGTCGCACACGTTTTTAGCGCCGATCGAGGAGATTGTCCATTTGGGCGCCAAGCCGATATTGATTGACGTGGGCGAGGACGCGTTGATGAACGTCGATCTGCTCGAGGGGCTCATTACCGAAAAAACCGTGGGGATCGTGCCGGTGCATCTGTCGGGCAAGGTTTGCGATATGCCCCGGATCATGGCAATCGCCAAAAAACACAATTTGTGGGTGGTTGAGGATGCCTGCCAGGCGCTGGGCGCTTATTTGGGTAAAAAACAAGCCGGGACATTTGCCGCGACCGGATGTTTCTCGTTCATTTCCCCCAAGACTTTGGGTGGGGCGGGCGACGCGGGCGGAATCATCACCAACGACAGGAAGGTCTATGAAAAACTTCTGCTTTTGCGCAACCACTGGAACATTACGCAGAATGCCTTGCTGGGGCACCAGCCCAAGGCGCCTAAAATAATGGATTGGGGTTACAATTCACGGCTGGACAACATCCAGGCCGCGATATTGAACATCAAGATAAAATACTATCCGGCGATGCTGCGCCGCCGTCGGGCGATCGGCATGAAATACGAGAAGGGGCTCAAAGACCTGCCCATCGAATTGCCGACGCAGCAGCCGCAGCAAATTTTCCAGGAATACATCATCAAGGTTCCCGACATCTGGAAGTTCAAGAAATTCATGCAGTCCAAGAATGTTGAGCTGCTGATCCGCGATACCACGCCCAACCACAAATTGCCGGGTCTGGGGCTGGAGCAATTCGATTTGCCGGTGACCGAGCGCATCGCCAAGGAATTGGTGCGTTTGCCGATCTATCCGGAGCTTACCGACGCCGAAGTCGATTACGTCATTGCCTGCGTCAGGGAATTCTTCGCGCCGGCGAAAAAAGCTAAAAAATAATTTTTGGGTAGGAGGGGCTTTCCATGGGCATAATCAACGTTTTAGCGAAAAATAAAAAGATATTCTTTTTCGTTTGCGATGCAATCCTGATCGCCCTTTCGGTTTGGCTGGCCTTCATGGTGCGTTTCGAGGCCCAGATTCCCGGCCAATATTACCAAAACATCCTGCGGTTGGTGGTGCTGGGATGGATATTTTATCTGCCGTCGTTTGTCGCGAACCGCCTGTATTCGTTTTCCTGGTCTTACGTGAGCACCCAGGAACTGATCGGGATCACGCGCGCCACGGGCATCGCTTTGCTTTCCCAGATCGCGCTCCTTTTTGTTTTTAAGAATTTTAGCCTGTTTTCGGGGTTTCCGCGTTCGACCATATTCATCGCGGCATTTTTCATCTTCGTTTTTTGCGGCGCCTTGCGTTTTGCCAAAAGGATCTATTTGTACCTTTTCAAGCCCAAGACCAGCGAAGGCCGTTCGCGGATACTCATCGTCGGCGCGGGCGACACGGGCGAGCAGCTTTTGCGCAGTATCATCGGCGCGACAAGCAGCCATTACCATCCGGTGGGTTTTGTCGATCCGCTCGAATCGCGGCAGGGGAGCATCATCCACGATATTAAGGTTCTGGGGCGGCTGGAGGATATTCCCAAGGTGGTTTCGGGCTACGGCGTCGAGGAGATCATCATCACCCTGGCGTCCGGTTCGAAGCTTATCAAAGAAGCGGTGCGGCTTGGGAAGAAAGCCGGCATTTCCAAAATAAAGATCGTGCCGCCGATGGCCGAGATCATGAACGGTAACGTCACGCTGGCCAACGTGCGCCGGGTGGAGGTGGAGGACCTTTTGGAACGCGACCAGGTATCTTTGGACACGGCCATGATCGGCGGGTTTATACGGGGCAAGACCGTGATGATCACGGGCGCCGCCGGCTCGATCGGTTCCGAACTGTGCCGCCAAGTGGCCAAGTTCGATCCGGAAAAGCTGGTGGTTTTGGACCAGGACGAGACCGGCGTTTTCAATATGGAAAACGAGCTCAAGAAATTTTTTCCCGGTTTGAGCGTCGCGCCCATGGTTGCCGACATCCAGAATCGCGGCCGTATTTTTGAGATATTCCGAGAATATAAACCGCAGATAGTTTTCCATGCCGCGGCCTACAAACACGTACCTTTGATGGAAGCCAACTCGGGTGAAGCGGTGCGCAACAACATATTCGGCACCAAGAACGTGGGCGAGGCCGCGATCGAGCACGGCGCCCGCAACTTCATCTTCATTTCCACCGACAAGGCGATCAATCCCACATCGGTGATGGGTGCGACCAAAAGGATCGGCGAAATGGTTTGCCAGTACCTTAACGGCAAGGGTGAGACCAGATTCGTTTCGGTGCGGTTCGGCAATGTCCTGGGAAGTCGCGGCAGCGTGATCCCGATATTCCGGGCGCAGATCAAACGGGGCGGGCCGGTCGAGGTGACGCATCCGGAAATGAAGCGCTATTTCATGCTCACTTCCGAGGCGTGCCTTTTGGTGATGCAGGCCGGGGCAATGGGTGCCGGCGGGGAAGTGTTTGTGCTGGATATGGGCCAGCCGATAAAGATCCTCGACCTGGCCAAGGAAATGATAAAATTATCGGGGTTCGAGCCGGACAAGGACATCCCGATCGTATATATCGGCATCCGGCCGGGAGAGAAGCTTTTCGAGGAGCTGTTGACCGCCCAGGAGAACGCGCGGGCGACTTCGAGCAACAAGATCTTTGTCGCCCGGCTTGCCGAGGTGGACAGTTCATCATTGGAGCGGGAACTGGAGAGGATGGTAAAAGGGCCGGCAGCGGCCGATAACGAAGCATGCTATAAAGAATCTTTAAAACGTCTGGTGCCTAATTACTGAACACATATGCAAGAAAGCCAACCAAAAACAATTGAAAACGGGGAGATCGACCTGCGAGAATTGGTGCGGACCGTCTTGAGAAATAAAAGAGCCGTCGTCATTGCGATGGTTTTGGCCGTCGGTGCCGCGGCGGCATATTCGGCATTGTCGCCAAAGCATTATCAGATCAGCGCCGCGATCGAGATCGGCGCCATGGCCAATGCATGCAGCGGTATCGGCAGTCAATCGATCGAGCCGCCGCTTCAAATAAAAGAAAAGATCGAAAGGGACATCTATGGCATCCAGGCTCGGAAAAATATCGGCGGTAACGCAGTGAAGATATTTTCATCCAATCCGATGGGGACCAACGTCATCTTTCTGTCTGTAAATTCGGCCGACCCGGATAAGGCAAGGGATTATATGGCGGAAGTCTGCCGCATAATCGAGGAAGACCACCGGCAGATCGCCGACCGCGAAAGGCAATATTTCGAGGGCCGGTTATCCAGGATCCGCGAAGACCTGGCTAAATTAAAGTCAGGCGCCGCTCCCTTTGCGGCAAGCGCGGATCGTTATTCCGGTATTTCAGGACTGGAGGAGGCGGAAAATTGTTCCCAGCTGGCGCTGTCATCCATAAAATACACCCGCGTCATCCAGCCGGCATCCGCCATCGAGCAGCTGCCTTTAAGCCCGGGGTTAAAAATTTTTCTGGCGGCTGTTGCCGGCCTGTTTGCCGGGATATTTGCCGTATTCGCGATCCAATGGTGGCGTAATCCCTAGGCCGGGTTTTTTGAAACAAAAAAATGAATTCCAAATATTTTTTAGTTGCCGCGATCAGGATCTTTTTATTTGCCGCGGTATTGGCTCCCTTTGCGGTAAATATGAATTTTTACTATCCGTTCGTCGGGCCAAAAGGGCTGTTTTTCATGGCATGCGCCGAAATCGCTTTCTTTATGTGGGCCGTGCTTGCGTGGCGGTGGAAGGAATACCGGCCGGACATCAAAAATCCGCTGTTGATCGCATTGCTGCTGTTTTTGGCGGTAATCTCCGTCAGCGGGGCGTTCGGCGCGAATTTTTCCTCGAGTTTTTGGTCCAAATTCGAAAGGATGAGCGGTATCTTAATGTTTTTCCACCTTGCGGCGTTCGCGATTGTCGCATCCCGGGTTTTGGACCGGAAAAATTGGGTTTGGATATTTGGCGTCAGTACCGCCGCCGCCGTTTATATCGGCATCGACGCGGTGTTCAATCCTTTAAAAAACGCGCGCGGCGGGGGGTTTATCGGCAATGATTCGTTCCTGGGAACCTATCTTTTGTTCAACGCGTTTTTCGCGCTGTACCTTTTCTTTTCGCACGGTTGGCGTGAGTATCGTTGGTTAAAAATATTCTCTGCGGCCGCATTTTTGGCGATATCTTTTTGTTTGGTTTTCGAAAGCACGTATTTGTTGACCTTCGCCGTTAAGGGATCGTCCGATGCTCTTCCCGCCGGGTTTTTCTCCGATATTGTCCGTAACGGCGCCCGGGCGGCCAAGTTTTCCTTGGTCGGAGGATTGCTTTTGCTGGGGGTGTTGCGGTTGTTGGTTTCGGCAAAAAATGAGGTGCGCCGGTTCACTCTTGCGGCCCTGGCTTTGGCGGTTGCCGCGGGACTGATGGGGGCTGCGTTTGTGTTTCAGAAAGACAACGCGGTTTACCGGACGGCAATCACCGAATTCGGCAAGGGCGCCATTGGCAGCCGTCTTGTGGTTTGGGATATTGCTTGGCAAAGTTTTTTGGAAAGGCCGATGCTGGGATGGGGACCGGAGAATTTCGGTTATGCGTTCGCAAAACATTTCAATCCGTGCTTGGGGTCGCAGGAATGCGGCGACGATCTCTGGTATGACCGGGCGCACAATATTATTCTTGATACTATGGTCGAGACCGGCATGGTCGGCCTTGTCGCGTATGCTGTACTGTTCGCCGCCGCGATTTTCACGCTTTGGAAGGCGTATTTTGCCAAGCGGGCCGATTTCGCCGCCGCGGGCGTTTTTACGGCGCTTTTCGCGGCGTATTTCGTCCAAAACCTTACGGTGTTCGACATGGTGGCCAGCTATGTGATGCTTTACATTAGCCTTGGATTTATCATGTTTTTGGGAAGCTCGCGCGTCGAAGGCGCGGGGATTGCTTCGCTGTCGTTCAAACCGGCGCAACTGATCGTTCCATTGATCGCGGCGGTACTTTGTTTCAGCGTTTTTGTGATCAGCCCGACTGTTGCCGATAAAAAGGTGATTGATGCGGTCCGGGAGCCGTATCACTCTCCGGCAAAGATCGACGCTTACCGTAACGCCTTGGAGGTGTCGCCGCTGGGCATTTATCAGAATCGGATGTTTTTTTCGGGCCAGTGGCTGTATTCTTTGCGGGAGGAAACCGTATCGTCAAAGCTTACCAACAACCAGGCGAATTCGATTTTTTCGTATCTGGCGGAAGAACTGATGAAAAGCTGCCGTGATTCCGCATATGATTACCAGTCTTACCTTGCCCTGGCCCGTCTTTACAATTCTTGGGCCATAGTGGACAAATCGAAATTCCCCCTGGTTGAAACGATTTTGAACGATATGGTTGCCGTTTGGCCGCAAAACCAACAGGCGTATCTGGAGTTGGTCCAGGCGTATTTCTATCAGGGGAGGATGGATGAAGCTTATGTCTGGGCCAAAAAAGCGGAAGCAATTTTTCCGGGACATCCCGTTACGGAATCGGTTCTGTATCACACGGGCGCGTTGCGCCAGGAAG
>JALOQL010000048.1 GCA_025453415.1 Minisyncoccota bacterium | reverse complement strand
TCTTGCTTGAGGCGCGCGACAAAAATCTATTCGGCGCCATTACCGACGACGGCGCCGGCGGTCTTTCGTCGTCGGTGGGGGAGATGGCCCAGGCGACCAACGGCTTCGAAATGCAATTGGACAAAGTGCCGCTAAAATACGCCGGCCTGGACCCTTGGCAAATTTTGGTTTCCGAATCGCAGGAGCGCATGACCTTGGCGGTGGACCCGAAGAATTGGGAAGAGTTTTCGCGGCTTGCCAAAAAGCACGACGTGGAGGTTACGGCCATAGGTAATTTTAATGATTCCGGTAAATTCCACACCACGTATGCCGGCAAAGCCGTGACGTACATCGATATGGAATTCGCGCATGCGGGCGCGCCGCGCATGGAATTGAAGGCGGAATGGCGGACGCCTGAAGGACGCGGTTTGCGCGAACCCCAGCTTTTGGAATCGGCCGACCGCGGCGCGGACCTCAAAAAAATATTGGGCCGGATCAATATTGCCGGCAAGGAATATATCCAACGGCAGTATGACCACGAAGTTTTGGGAAGCAGCATTGTCAAACCTTTGGTGGGCGAGGGCAGTGAAGTTTTTTCTGATGCGACCGTGGTGCGGCCGGTTTACGATACCGACGAGGGGATCGCGGTCGCGGCCGGTATCAATCCGAAATACGGCATCATCGATACCTATTGGATGGCCGCGCTTGGCATCGACGAAGCGGTCCGGCGGATCATTGCCGTGGGCGGAAGTTTGAAGCAGATCGCCTTGAACGACAATTTTTGTTGGCCCAGCCCCTTGCCCGCGGCGGAAAATCCCGACGCGGCCTACAAGATGGCCCAGCTGGTGCGCGCCAACCAGGCATTGTACGATTTCACCATGGCATATAAGACGCCTTGCATTTCCGGCAAGGATTCGATGTCGATGGACGGTACCCTCAAGAAATTCGACGGAACGAGCACGCGGCTTTCGGCCTTGCCCACGATCCTGTTTTCGGCGGCCGGCAAGATCGACGATGTCAAAAAATGCGTGACCATGGATGCCAAGGATTCCGGCGACCGGGTCTACGTCCTGGGCAAGACTTTCGATGAGCTGGGGGGTTCGGAATTCTACGAAATGCGCGGCCATGTGGGTTTGAATGTTCCCAAAGTGGATGCGTCCAGGTCTATCGAATTGTACGCCGCGCTGTCCCGGGCCATTGCGGCCGGCGCGGTGAAATCCGCGCATGGAATCTATAAAGGCGGTTTGGCCGTCGGCTTGGCGCAGATTGCGTTTGGCGGCGGCCGCGGCTTGGAGATCGACATCGATAAAGTCGCGGCATCAGAAATAGAAAGCGCCGACAAGATACTTTATTCGGAAAGTGCCAGCCGCTTCGTGGTTACGGTTTCCTCGGGCAATGCCGAAGCTTTCGAGTCGATGCTTGCCGATAACGACATCGCGTTCGTCGGAATGGTTAACGATTCCGGCGAGTTGAAGATCCGCCGCAAGGGGGAGGTTGTCATCCGGGAAAAAATTTCCGATCTAAAGGCCGCGTGGCAATCAACTTTCGCGAATTTCTAATATACCGATATGGAAATAAAAACTTTGGTTCTTTACGGATACGGTATTAACTGTGACAACGAAACCAAGCGCGCGTTCGAGTTGGCCGGCGCGACGGCCGAGCGGGTGCATCTCAACGAATTGATCGGTGGGGAAGCGAGTCTTGCCGATTACCACATCCTGGCGATCCCGGGCGGATTTTCCTTTGGTGATGATTTGGGCGCGGGCAAGATCATGGCGACCAAGATCAAATATACTCTGGCGACCAAGTTCGCGGATTTCATTAGCCAAGGAAAACTGCTCATCGGCATTTGCAACGGTTTCCAGGTTTTGGTGAAGCTGGGCATTCTTCCGGGATTCGGCGGCAAATTCAACGAGCAGGACGCGACCCTGGCGGCTAACGTTTGCGGCCGGTTCCAGGACCGCTGGATCCGCCTTAAATTCAACCCTAAATCTCCTTGTGTCTGGACCAAGGGAATTGATGTCCTGGATTTGCCGATAAGGCACGGCGAAGGCAATTTTATTCCCGAAGATGATCAGGTCTTGTCAAAGTTGGAAAAACAGGGACAGATCGCGGCCCAGTATATCGACGGGAACGGTGAGCTTGCGGGCTGGCCGGCCAATCCCAACGGTTCGGTGAAAAACATCGCCGGCATTTGCGACGAGACCGGTCGGGTTTTCGGTTTAATGCCCCATCCGGAAGGCTATCTGATCGCGCAAAACCATCCCAAGTGGACCAGGGGAGTGATGCTCGACGGTCCGGGACGGAAAATTTTCGAGAACGCCGTTGATTTTGCCAGGATCCATTTAGGTTGATTTTATTTGGTTTTAAGCTATTATTGGAATTGTTTGAAAATTGATAATTGGAAATTGAAAATTCGCCGTTAGGCGGTTTTCGGAGGGGTCGCATAGTGGCATTGCAAGAGGTTGCTAACCTCTGACGGTCTTAAAGCCGTCCGTGGGTTCGAATCCCGCCCCCTCCGCAAGCGACTTTCGCTTCTGTCGCAGCAATTAGTAGTCTGTGGTAGCAATTAGGGAAAAGGTAATTATTGATATCGCCACAAGCGAAAGGCGCTTTCCTAAATACTAATTGTTCACACTAATTACGAGTATTTTGTATTTTGGCATTACCAATAATATGTTCGATTTCGAAAATCCGGAGGTTTACCGCAAATCAAAATAACTAAGCAAGGAAGTTCTTTTATTTTTATCCGGCAACAAGCAGATAGATTCTTATATTCGCGACCAGCTTAAACGGGCGGGGATAAGCATTGCGATCAATATTGCCGAGGGGAGCGGAAAATTTTCCAAAGCTGACAAAAGGAATTTTTATACCATTTCCAGAGGGTCGGTGTATGAGTGCGTGTCGCTCATGGAGCTAATTTTAGATTAGCGCCAGTTTACCTTTGAGGAATTAAGAGCGACCAGAAATATCCAGCAAATGGCGCCGAGAGATATCTTTGATGCTTGCGGGGCATTTTGATATAATCCTAAAAGAGACTAATCCGATGAATTATGAGCCAAAATTTTGACGCTGGAGAAAAGAATAAGCCATCGATAATCGATACCGAATTTGAAGTCGTGGGGGATGGATCGGAAAATACGGACAATACGAACGCGGCTTCAAGCGAAGTTATGCCGGCGGTAAGGCCGCAAGAAGGTGGCCCGGCCGCAGGGGATTTAAGCAATTTAAAGCACGGAATAGAAGTGAACGCCGGGCGGGAATGGCGGACGAAACAAAGAGCGAGAATAGATGGATTTATTTCCCAGGGCGCGGCTTGGTTGTCGCGGCGGGAAGCGTTTGGGGTGTCGGTGGATTCGGTCAAGCAAAAAATCGACCGGACAGTGGAAGGGACCGATGCGGTTATTGGCCGGGCGGCGATAAAATACGATAAGATCAAGGCCGGATACGAAGTCAAAAAAAGAGGTTTTTTCGGCCAACTGGCAATGTTTAGCGCAAAGAAGGCGGGCGCGGGCGAGGAAGTTTTATCCGCATTTGCCGAAGAAATGGCGCGGCGAAGGCCACAAGAGAGTCGCGACCGTAAAGGAGCGATGGATCACTTGCGGGGTGCGTGGCAATTTACTGCCGGGGCGCGCCAAGAGGCAGGCCGTTTGCTTAAAAAAAGCGAGAAAGCCGACGAGATAAGAAGGAAGGCGAAAACAATGAAAGCTATTTTCAACATCATGACAAGATCGGGATCATAATTTTATCGACCATGGATTTAAAACAGCTTAAAAATGAAGTCGATAGTGCCGGGTTTTCCCGCGAAGGGACTATCATCATCAATAATCTCTTGGCGAAAGCGGAAAAGAGGGGATACCTCGAAAAAGAGGAGAGGGACGAGCTTAACGGCATTATAGATTTGGAGATCGAAGGCGCGCAAATCGAGGCCGACGCGGAAAAAGAAGTTGCCGGAGTTTTGAACGAATGCGCCGACGGAGTGGAAGATAAACTTGGCCAAGCAATCGCGGAGCTGGAACAGGAAGAAAATGAATTGGCGGCCGCGCCGCCCAAACCGCCGCATTTGGGCCAAATTCAGTAAAAATGCCATCCGCCGCGAGGCGGTTTTGCTTTAAAGGCGTTGTTTTTTTCTATACAATAAAATAATGTTTCAAAAAATGGACGGTGGCGGAAAAAAATTTTTAACGGGTCTGACTTCGGCCCAGGCCGCGGCGCGGCTGAAAATCGACGGGTACAACGAATTGCCGTCGCAGAAAAAGCGGGGATACGCCGTGATTTTTTTGGAAATGTTGAAGGAGCCGATGCTCCTGCTTTTGGCCGCGGCCGGTTTGGTCTATTTTTTGCTTGGTGAACCGCAGGACGCCTTGATGCTGTCGTCTTTCGTGGTTTTTGTTTTGGGAATAACTTTTTACCAGCGGCATAAAACCGAGCGCGCCGTCGAGGCGTTGCGCAACCTTTCCAGCCCGCGGGCGCTGGTGGTCCGCGACGGCGCGCGGCGCCGCGTTCCCGGAAGGGAAGTGGTCATTGGCGATGTCATCGTTTTGCGGGAAGGCGACCGGGTGCCGGCCGACGCCGTGATTCTGGAATCGGCCAACCTGATGGCGGACGAATCCATGCTCACCGGCGAATCGGTGCCGGTTTCAAAAACGGCTTGGGATGGTGTTCGGGATTTCGCCGGCGAAACTCCCGGCGGCGACAACCTTCCTTTTGTTTATTCGGGAACGCTTATCACCCGCGGCCGCGGCCTGGTGCGCGCGGCGGCGACCGCGGCGGCGACCCGGATGGGGATGATCGGCAAATCGCTTGACGATATCAACGAAGAAGAACCTCTTTTAAGAAAAGAAACCGGCAAGCTTGTCGGCCTGTTTGCCGCCGCCGGCGCGTTTTTGTGCGCGGCGATAGTTTTGTATTACGGCCTGGCCAACGGCGACTGGCTGGGCGGTATCCTTTACGGCCTTACCGTGAGCATGTCGATGCTTCCCGAGGAGTTCCCGGTGGTATTGATGATCTTTCTCGCGCTTGGCGCTTGGCGTATGTCGAAGAAGAAGGTTTTGACGCGCAACGCCGCCGCCATCGAGTCGCTGGGCGCCGCCGAGATACTTTGCGTGGATAAGACCGGCACGATAACATTGAACCAAATGAGGCTGCAGGCGATTTCGGCCGGCGGTGAAACAATCGATACCGGCGAGTACGAGGAAGGGCAGGCGGTTCTGGCGGACAAGTTCCATTTTCTATTGGAATATTCGCTTTTGGCGAGCCAAACCGATCCTTTCGATCCGCTGGAAAAAGAGATTCGCCGGGCGGGGACATCCATTCTTTCCGAGGGACGGCTGCACGCGGATTGGAAGCTTATCAAAGAATACCCGTTTTCGGGCAATATTCTCGCCCTTTCGCACGTTTGGGAGGCGGGTGACGGCGATCGTTATATCGTGGCGTCGAAAGGCGCACCCGAATCGATTGCCGACCTTTGCCATTTTTCCGACGATCAAAAAAAGGAGCTGGCGGCGCGGATGGATCCGTTTTTTAAAAAAGGCCTCCGGGTGCTGGCGGTGGCGGCCGCCCGGGTTGCGAAATCGGAGCTGCCCGGGCATCAGCACGATTTTGATTTTCAATTCGCGGGGTTGCTTGGGTTTGCCGACCCGATCCGGCCTTCGGCGCCCGAGGCGGTTCGCAGCTGTTATCGCGCCGGCGTCCGGGTGTGCATGATAACCGGAGATTACCCGGCGACCGCGACCAACATTGCCCGGCGCATCGGGTTGGAAAATCCCGACAGGTGTTTGACTGGCGATGATTTAAAAAAAATGGATCCCGGCGAGCTCGCTCGCGCGATCGAGACGGTCAATATCTTTGCCCGTATCGCGCCCGAGCAGAAAATGGTCATCGTCAACGCTTTCAAAAGCAAGGGCAAGGCGATCGCGATGACCGGCGACGGCGTCAATGACGCGCCGGCATTGAAGGCCGCCCATATTGGCATTGCCATGGGCGAGCGGGGGACGGATGTGGCGCGCGAGGCGGCCGACCTGGTGCTGCTCAATGATGATTTTTCTTCGATCGTCCAGGGGATAAAGACCGGGCGGTCGATATTCGATAATCTTAAAAAGGCCATTGCCTATATTTTTGCCGTGCATATTCCGATCGCGGGAATATCATTCCTGCCGGTGGTGATGGGTTGGCCGGTGGTTTTTTATCCGGCGCACATCGCGTTTCTTGAGCTCATCATCGATCCGGCTTGCTCTTTGGTTTTTGAAGCCGAGCCGGAAAGCAAGAACGTCATGAACCGCCCGCCGCGGGATTTGAAGGACCCGCTTTTCGGCCGCCGGGAGATGCTGGTCAGTTTGTTGCAAGGCTTGGGGGTGTTGGCGGCGGTTTTTATCCTTTTCCAATATACTTTGGCGTCCCAAAGGAGCGATGACGAAGCGCGGGCGATCGTATTCACCGCGATCGTGTTCGCCAACGTAATGCTGATCGTTTGCAACTTGTCGTGGTCAAGGATAAGCCTGTCCGTTTTGGGCGACGGCAACAAGGCTTTGTATTGGATGCTGGGTACGGTGGCGCTGACGCTCGCGCTGGTCCTGTCGGTGCCGTTTTTGCGCCAAGTTTTCCATTTCGCGCCCATCACTTTCGTCGACGTCGCGCTGTCCTTCGCGGTCGCCTTCGCCAGCCTGCTGTGGTTTGAGATCTTCAAATTGTTCAGGAAAAGTTGATTTTTCGCTTTTAAAATGGTTTAACTTATTTGCATGGAGGGGTGCCTGAGTGGATGCGACCAGTAGGAAGTCCCGCGGAGGCGGGAAAAACTTCAAATATGAATTTTATCGCAATGCGGTGGGGTGTCTGAGCGGTTGAAAGAGGCAGTCTTGAAAACTGCTGTGGTCAAAAGCCACCGTGAGTTCGAATCTCACCCCCACCGCATTGCAATAAAAGTTGTGGTCAAAAGCCACCGCGAGTTCGAATCTCGTCCCCTCCGCTTTTTTACGAATTTAAATGGTTGCGGGAAGCCCATCGGAAGTTCGATCCTTCCATCCATCGCGGTGGAATGGTCTTGCCACCGCCTGTGGCGGGTCCCGCTAAGGCGGGAAAAACCATTATGCCAACAATGGTGTCGAAGGTTCGAATGCTTCCGCTTCCGCCAGATTGGTCACTTTAAGCCTATGGAAAATAACAATTTTTTGCGGTGGGCGATAGAGAAGGCGAGAGAATCTGTAGCGCAGGGCGGTTTTCCTGCGGGTGCGGTTGTCGTTAAGGATGGGAAGGTTATCGGAGAAGGTATAAGTATTGGAAATAAGCTGAATGATCCGACGAGTCACGGAGAGATGGCTGCCATTCGCGATGCCTGCAAAAACCTGAACACTACCAACTTGTCGGGCGCGATCATGTATGCTTCTATGCAGCCATGCCTTATGTGCCTTGGCGCATCCGTATGGAGTTCTATTTCAAAAATTATTTATGCCTGCCCGAAAAATAAGTTGGTGGCAGAATACTATGGTGGCCATTATGTGCCGGAGGCTCTCAATACTGAATTAACCAGGCCGATTGAAATGATTCCCGTGCCCGAATTGGAAGAGATTTCGCTCAAAGTCGTGCGGGAATGGGAAAATTCGTTATGAACATTAAACCGATAAAAAACAAAAAAGATTACGAGGAAACGCTCAAAAGGATTGAGCTGATTTGGAATGCCTTGCCCGGCACTCCGGAAAGCGACGAGCTGGATATTCTGGCGACTTTGGCCGAAAAATACGAAGAAGCGAATTACGCGATTGCCTCGCCGGATCCGATCGAAGCGATAACCTTTCGCATGGAACAGATGGGAATGGATAGAAAAGATTTGGCAAAGATCATCGGCGCCAACCGGGTTTCGGAATTGTTCTCAAAAAAAAGATCGCTGTCGCTTAAAATGATCAGAAGTTTGCGCGAAAAGATGGGCATTCCGGCCGATTACCTGATAGGGGCGTAATTCGGCAAGCGGTTTGTTACGTAGCATGTTACGTAACAAGGT
>JALOQL010000047.1 GCA_025453415.1 Minisyncoccota bacterium | reverse complement strand
ACAACATAAACAATGTTTAGTGTTTCTTTATTCTTGCCATGTTCTCTTATATAATCAAGGACTTGCCCGAAATCCTTATCCATCAGCGGCTCTCCTTGCCCCGCAAAAGCTATAGATTCACCGTTTCTTGATTTCACAAAATCGATAACGTCTTTTATCTGCTCTAAAGTAAGCCTCTCTTCGCTCTGCTGTTCATCCATATGCGTAAAACAGCCCTCGCATCTTAAATTGCACCCTCCATTTAGATTAACCCAGACCGAAGTAAATTGAAGTTTCCCTTCCTTTTCCTGAATAATTTGGGTATTATTTTCCCCAACCTCAGCTCTATTTTCGCTATAATGCGGAATTATTTTTTCAAAATTCATATATGAAAATTGTATTTTAAAATACAAATATATTGTTTGTTTGATTATATTGGAACATCATTTATATTTCAACAGAATAAAAAAATTACCTCAAAAATAGTGCCGACTTCTGTTTTCAAACTTTAAAACCACTCGTTCAGAGTGGTTTTAGTTTTGGAGCAGGATAATGTCCCGCGTTAGAACCTCTTTCGAAGAATGTCCCAACCCCTCTTTATGCGAAATTGTATCAGCCTGGTAACATTTTTTGGCACTTTCTAATTATCTACATTCGCAAAGATAAGATATGGTACCGCACATTTCGCCGCTTGTATCAATGCACGAAGGAATGTTTTGTTGCATTATTCCCCCGGATTTAATACATGCCATAAAATCAACAATCGAAGGTTTATCATACGACAAAGAACAGATTCCCGACGGTGCCACTATCCAAGTCAGAATACCACCCACAACAACGATTAACAGTGAATAAAGAAAAATTCTTTTTTTATCTATTTTCATTATTTTTTTAGTTAATATGTCAAAATAAATATTAATTTTGATTTGTGAAGTTTTACCGAATACTTATTAATAGTTTATATTCTTTTAATTTTCCTGACAATTACCAATAGATAAATTTAAAAACCCCTAAAGGGGTTTTTAAATTTGAGCGGGCGAAGGGAATCGGACCCTCGTCTTAACCTTGGCAAGGTTACATAATAGCCATTATACGACGCCCGCGAAAAAACTGTTTTAAAACATTCAAATCAAACACATCACCATTTAACCTCAAAGCGCAACAAAAGTCAACCTCGGAGGAATGGCCAAAAACAAGCCGGTATTTTACAAGTTGGCCGAGAAGAATTGCTGCGTCAAGTCGATGGCCCGGTCCGCCGCGGTCCGGTTTTCATGGAAACCGTGGTCCCCTCCCGGTACGACCTCGAGGCGGGCATTTTTGAACGATTTCAAGCGGTCCTGCGACTGCTGCACCGGCACGATCGCATCGCTGTCGCCGTGGACGAAAAGCACGGGCGCGGCCATATTGCCCATGAATTCCAGGGGTTTCAGCCATTTCATTTCATTGATGAACCCCTGGCCGATCTTCAGACGGAATTTGCCGATCTCGGCAAAACCGCTCCTTCCCAGTTTCGCCAAAGCCTCGGAACCGAAATTGGCCTTTGACCACGGCGTGGTCGCGTCAAAAAGCCATTTGTATTCCAACACCGGGTTCCAAAAAACCAAAACTTTGATCCGGCCCGGATTTTCCCGCAAAAAAAGACTGGTCGGACCCGCGGCAAAGCTGGCCGAGTTTATGCCGAAAGTCGCGTACCCCATTGTCTTCAAAAATTCCACCGCGGCTTCCAAGTCGCGCTTCTCTCCGCTCAAAGTAATATCGTTATATCCACCGCCGCTTTCGCCATGCCCCCGGAAGTCGAAGCGGAAAGACGCCAGGCCGGCAATCGATAAACGATGCGCCAGGTCATCGTAGATCTCGCCGTTCTTGCCGGTTCCCGTAAGCCCGTGCAGCAGAATAACGCATTTGTCCGAAACCGCCTCGGGTTTTGCCAAAACCCCGCACAGACGGATGTTATCGCGATTGTTGAAAAAAAGTTTGCTTTCGTTCATATTTAGCCCCCCCTTAAAGCCCGTTCATCGCCGAGCTGTATACGGATAAAACCTGCGGGATCACGATCATCAGGCCGATAAGCGGCAACACCAAGAAGGCCGCTGTCGCGATCAACATCCAAAGGAAATATTTCCTTGTTTTTTCCACCGAACGGTAGATCGCGTCGATCTTTTCCCCCTGCTCGGCGATAAGTTGATCGAGTTTTTTTTCTTCCATCATCATTCCTCAAATTTTGGTGGCGGCGGATCGTTGCGAATCGGCATGATCCGTTCCGACCCTTCTCCCGCCAAGCCCAAGCGTTTGGAAATTATCCCGACCAGGTCATCCAAGGTATAATCGATCTTTACCAAGTAATCGTAAACGCCGCTGGCAATCGAATTCTCCACGGTCTCGGCGGTGTTGAGGTTGGTCAAAATTATCACCGGCACCGTCTTGCCCCAGGGATCCTGGCGCAGTTTTTTTACGACCGTTATCCCGTCCATGCGCGGCATAACGATATCCATCAGGATAAGGTCGGGACGCGCTTCCAGCGCTTTCTGCAAACCTTCCTCCCCGTCGTGCGCCACCACGATATCAAACCCGTGCTGGGTAAGTTTTGTCCGCATCAAATCGACCAAAACCGCTTCATCGTCAACAATGAGAATTCTTTTTTTTTCGCTCATACGCTAATGATAACAGAAAATCGGCTAAAAAAATATTAACATACCGAAAGCCCTCCGCCGGAACGGCGGAGGGCTTTTCCTTCCGCATAGCAGATTGACTCGGTGTCTACCAGTTCTTGGGACCGGATCCACGGCCATGGTCGCCGCTTCCCATGCCCCGGCCGTAACCCTTCCGGCCGTCGACAATGGTTATCGCATCGATATTGGTACCCGAAACCGTGCCCCTTACCATGATCGTATCGCCAACCGCAATACCACCGACATTGATCGCGCTTTCGACCGGCCGCCCGCTTTGATCGGTATCTTTGGTAATCTTTTTGATCAGTGCCGCCCCGGCATCGACGGTATAAGTGGTTTCGCCGTCCGCACCCATTTTTTGAGAAACCAGAGTGATCGAATTGCCGCTGACCGCCTGCACCGTCCCCACAACTCCCCGGCCGGCGCCGGCGCCGCAAGACAGATAACCGGCGGGGATGTTATTATCCTTCAGCCATTGCTGCAATGATTTTTCCTGCGCCTGCATCGCCGTCCGGCGCTCCTGGAAAGTTTTTCCATCCAGCGATTTTTTTGCCGCTGAAAGCTCCCCTTCTTTGGCCGCGATCAAATCGGCCTGGGCCTGGGTAAGTTTGCCGCCGGCGACCGCTTTGGCCAAAACATCCTTTGATTCCTGCTGACGTTGCGCTTCCATTCCAACCATTTGCGACCGCCGCTGGCTTTCCATTTTGGACCTTTGTTCGTCAAAAACCGCTTGGACATCGCCGGTATTCAGATTAAATTTGGCGGCAATCGCCGCCGCCAATCCCGATACCGGATTACTGCCGGCGGTATCCGTCGCGGCATAAGCCGCGCCGGCGCCCGCTCCGATAAGGCACAACAAAGCCACCGCGACCACGACCGTTTGAGCTTGGCTCATTTTTTTGGTATCCATTTTTTCTTTCGACTGTCATTAAAACGTTCCGCCCGACAAGCGGAAACTGCCTGAACGCATCCCGGGGTTCGCTCATAACTACTAATACAACTTTTCGCGGATTATATTTCCCGCCCCAAAAAACATTCTAAAATCAAAAACCCGCAAGCGCGGGTTAGCTATCGGCTTTTCTGACCGATTCAAACCTTGAGGCGGTAGCCAACACCCCGCACGGTCTCGATTATCCGGTTGCCGTCCTCGCCGCCGATCTTGTAGCGCAAACGGTTGATGTAGACATCGATGATGTTGGACATCGAGTCGAAATCGAAATCCCAGATGTTTTCGATAATATCTTCGCGGCCCAGCACCTGATTGGGATGGCGCATGAAATATTCCAGAAGCCGGAACTCCTTGAGCGTGAGCGGGATTTCCTCGCCGTCGCGCGTGACGCGGCGCGTCGCCGCGTTCAGCGACAAGTTACCGGCCTTGAGCTCCGTGGGCAGAACCTGCTCGGGCCGCCGCGTCAAAGCACGGATGCGCGCCAGAACTTCTTCGAAATGGAACGGTTTGACGATGTAATCGTCGGCGCCGGCATCGAGCAGGGAAACCTTGTCCTCCACGCTGTCGCGCGCCGTCAGCACCAAAATCGGGAGCGAAATGTTGTACTGCCGGATATTGCGGCAAATCTCTAAGCCATTCTTCTTGGGCAGCATCAGGTCGCAAACGACCAGGTCGTAATCGGAATGGTGCATCGCGATCCGCCGCTCGCCCAGTTCCCCGTCAAGAACGTAATCGACGGCATAACCCTGGCGCGCCAAGCCAAGCTTCAGCAGCTTGGCCAAGTTTTCCTCGTCTTCGATGATCAGTATTTTCATATTGATGTTTGTGGTCTTTGCCCCAAAATAGCACTTAATGCCAGTTTGGACTAGAAAAATTAAACAAAACCTTACGCCATTCGATAATTCACGCCCAAGATCCGGTAAGCCGCTTTTACCGCGGGCACAGAAATCCGCTCTCCGGCCCGGTGGCCTAAAAGCGCGGCCCCGACCGGCGAATCCGCCGAAATCTTCCCCGCGGCCGGATCGGCTTCCGCCGAACCGGTGATCGTAAACCGGCTTTCTTTGCCGCTGTTCTCCACGATCACCTGGGCGCCCGGCTGAACCGTATCGCGCTCTTCCGATCCGGGCGGTTTGATCAGGACGGCGTTGCGCAAGATTTCATCGAGATTCTTCATGCGCGCCTCCAGCAGGGTTATGTCCTCGTAATAGGCCAGGTATTCCGGATTGACATCGGTGGAAACCGTCATCTTCGGCGAATCCTGGGCGGACTTCTGCAAACGGACAATCCTTAAATGGTCCAATTCTTCCTTGATGCGGGAGAAACCGTCGCGGCTCAAAAAAAATTTTGCGTTAGGCATGTTTTTTGATTAATATTTTTTGCCGCGACGCGGAAAAAGATTTTACCGCCCCTGCGGTACTTCGATTATAAGTTCCCGCGGTTAATTTATCGTGAAAGCTCCTTCATAACGCTCAAATGCGACCTTCTCCCTTTATATATTAGTAACAGCCGCAAGATTAAATTTGGATTAAAATCAAAAAACCGCCCGGCAGGACGGCTTGAAGCACCTCTCTGGTTATTTTATTGCGAGCGGCAAATACAGGGTAAAATGCGACCCTACGCCCTCGATGCTCTCCACCGTGATATTGCCCTCCATTTTCCGGGCGATTTCCATGGTTATCCACAGGCCCAGGCCCGTACCGATAATATCGGCGGTCTTCGCGTTCTTGATGCGATAGAATTTTTGAAAAAGCTTTCCTTGGTCTTCGGCCGACATGCCGATGCCGGTATCGGCAACCACAAGCGCCATCTTGCCGTTCTTTGCCGACATGGTCACGTCCACAACGCCCTTTTCCGTATATTTGATCGCGTTGCTGACCAAATTGATGATTATCTGCTTGAAACGGCTTTCATCGGCGCGCACCGGCACCGGCGCCGCCGGCGCCTGCCAGTTCAGCGCCAGACCCTTTTGGACCGCCTGTGATTTTATTTCCTCGATGCATCGGCTTACCGCCACCGCCGCGTCAAAATCGCTTATCTCAACAGGCAAGCGGTTGCCTTCAATGCGCGAAACTTCGAGGATATCCTCTACCAGACTACCCAGGCGCTGCACCGAAATCCCGATATTTTCCAGATAATGCCGGGCCTCCGCATCCAGATTTAGGTCTTTTTTATCCCGCAGCAATTCCAGATAACCCCTCATCGCCGTCAGCGGCGAACGCAGCTCGTGGCTGGCCATCGAAATGAAAGTATCCTTCATCTTGTCCACTTCCTTCATTTTGGTCACCATCAGGGCAAAAACCAGGAACCGGGCCTGATTGGCGATCAAAAGCACCACGAACAAAAATATTGCCGCCAATATCCAGTAGGAATTAGTGATCACCCGATTCACCAACTCATCGGGATCATTAAGGGACAGCGACATCCTTATTAAACCCGCCTTTTGGCTTTTATTGGTAAGCAAAACGCGGGTATAGCGCCAAAAGCGGCCGGCGGCATTATTGGATAATCCCCCGACGCCTTCGACCGGTTTGGACCAAGCCAGCGCATCTTGGGTGAAATATAACGAATCTTTGCCGACATCGTCCCGATTGCTGGATGCGGCCACGTAAAATCCCTGCTCGCCGCTTTTTGGCAATAATACGGAAATTTCGACAATATCGCCATCGTCCTTATCGTCCCTCATTATTTTATCGATAATCGACTGCAGCTTTGCCGGATCTCCAAAATAATCCGCCATCAAATTATTGATCACGCGGGAAAGGACCAACTCTTTATTCAGCGTAATCTTGTCGATCGCCTCTCCATATCGGTCATTGATGAACCAATTATTGTAAAGGAAGGCGGCCGGAATTATAACCAGCAAAACCAGCGAGTAAACGATTACCGCATTCTCCCTGATAAATGATGCCGTCTCGACAAAAAAGTTTGATTTTCCCTGAAATGCCATGTTTATTGTTTCCTCATGCCGCCTTTTATCATCCCGATCGAAGTTAGCGTCAGTACGAATCCGGCCAAAACGAACAGGGCCACGATAAGATAACCTTCATTGCGGCGAGCATCGGCCGGAGACGCGGCCGAAGAGATTTCTTTGGGCGGCGCCACGGTAGCCGCTTCCGCCGTAAGGACGAATGCCAGCGGCTCGCTTTTGGCCGCCACTTTGCCGGTATTATCGGTCACCGCCACGTAAACCTCGTGATTTCCTTCCTCCATTTTCTTGTCCAAAACATAAGACCAGTTGCCATCCTCATCGGTTTTCACGGTCAACACGATCGGCTCGCTATAGATATAGAGCGTGACATAAACGTTGGGCAGCGCTTTGCCGCTGATCTTCAAATTTTTCCGGCCGGCGTCGGTTTTGACCATCTGGACCCTCTTGACCTTGTAAACATCCTGGGCCACCATGCCTTTTTCCTTGGGGCTTTCGAACACCATTTTGTCGCCTTCCGGTTCGGTTTCCGCCACCAGCGGATTGCGTCCCTGGGTAATCTCCTGCGCGTCGCCCATGCCGTCATGATCGGTGTCGGCAACCCTGGGATCGGTGCCGAAACGGTACTCCTCGTTATTATTCAAACCATCAATATCGGGATCGGCAAACCCAGCGCAGATCTTTTCGTCCATGCAATTGTCGGACCCGAAATAATATTTCTGCCATGCCCCGCCGGTGCGGTCGTTCAAATTCTGCGGCGCCGTGACCGTGGCCGCAACCACCGCCACCGACTCCGGCGCGGGCGCGGGCGCATCCGCGGGCCGAACGGCAACAACCGGGGTTGTCGCCACGCACTCCTCTTCCAATTCGGACGCGGCCGTTGCGTCGCAATCCTCCGGCGATTTGGAAAGGACCATGCGTATCCTTTTTCCGCCCACGCAATCGCCCCAGGCGGTATAGCCGTAAACGCACGGCTCGGTTTTTGCCGTAACTTCGGTCGCTTCCGCCACAGACTCGGTCGTTGTCCCAACCATCGGCACGGTCGTTGTCCCAACCTGAGCATTGCAATCCTGCTCCAGATACGGAACCGCGCCACCCTGGCATTGTTCCGGTTTGCTCGAAATCACGTTTCTTTTCTGTTTTCCATTCGTACCGCACCCTCCCCAGGCACTGTAAACATATGAAGCGCATTTCGGGCAATCGCGCGATAATTCGGCGCTCGAAATGTCGGCGCAATCCTGGGGAAACTTTGCGGTTATCATGCGCGCCTGCTTGCCGGTGGCCGCACAAACGCCCCAAACGCTGTAATTATAGGAAGTACATTTCTCGCAAGGTTCTTTCAATACCGGCGCGGTCGCTTCAAAACATCCGGCGGGGGTGGCGGTATAGGAGCGCGTCCGCAATTTTTGAGTATTGCAAGTCGTGCTCCAGGAACCGTATTTATAAGTACATACCGGACAATCTTGGGTCAACTCGGCGCTCGAGGCATCGGT